>JAJYGJ010000221.1 GCA_021790695.1 Nitrospirota bacterium
GGCGCCCTCCGGGGGACAGTCTATTTCAGCCGGGCGGAGACGTTTTACTGCGATCCGCTTTCGGCCTATATATTGATGGTGATAGCGCTTCTTTCGGCCGCGGCAGCCGTCTATTCCATGGAATACATGGCCTCTGAGCTGAAGTCGGGCGCGATCACGCCCGCGGGGCTGCGCTATTACTATTTTCTTTTGAACCTCTTTGTCTTCACGATGATGCTGGTGCCCGTCTCGAACAATCTGGCCCTGCTCTGGATCGCGATAGAGGCGACAACGCTGGTGTCGGCGCTGCTTGTCGGCATTTACAGGAAAAAGCAGTCGATAGAGGCGGCATGGAAATATATAGTGCTTTGCACCGTCGGGATAACCTTCGCCCTCCTGGGCACCTTCATCATATATTACGCGGGGGCGGGGCTGGCCTCAGCGAGGCTGGCCTCCGGCGAGCCCGGCACCCTGAACTGGACCGGCCTCAGGCTCATTGCCGGCCGCCTGAACCCGGCAACCGTGAGGCTCGCCTTCATCCTCATAATGGTAGGCTACGGCACCAAGGCCGGGCTTGCCCCCGTCCACAACTGGCTGCCCGACGCCCACAGCGAGGCCCCCACGCCGGTAAGCGCCCTCCTGTCGGGCATATTGCTCAATTGCGCCTTCTACGGCATAATGCGTTTTGCGATCATCGCCAGGGCCGCCTGCGGGCAGGTTTTCGTGCAGGACATAATGGCCGCCTTCGGGCTGGCCTCCATAATCCTTGCCGGGACTTTCATGCTCATTCAACATAATGCCAAGCGTTTGCTTGCATACAGCAGTATCGAGCATATGGGGATAATCTGCCTGTCTTTCGCCGTCGGCGGGGCATACGGTTTTTACGCCGCGCTTCTTCATATCCTGAACCACGCCCTGGGCAAGCCCCTGATGTTCTTTGTCACCGGCCGCATCCACTCCGGATACCATACGGTCGAGACCGAAGAGGTAAGCGGCTTTCTGAAGATGTCCCCCCTCACCGGGGTGCTTGGGTTCGCGGGCATCATGGCGCTTGCCGGCGCCCCGCCCTTCAATATATTCCTCAGCGAGTTTCTGATGGTGAAGGGGCTTGCGGCGGGCGCCCACTGGTATATGATGGCCATATTCCTTGGCGCAAGCGGCTTCGTGTTCTACGGCCTCCTCAAGGATTTCGGCGGGATGTTCCTGGGGAAGCCGGAAGGCGGGCATGAAATCCGGCATGAGGGCAATTGGTGGCCTGCCAGCCTCATGATGACCGCCCTCGGGGCCGGGCTCCTTTTTCTCGGGCTCTTCATCCCGGCGGGGCTGAACAGGCTGATAACATTGTCCATCAAGATAATCGGACCGGTATAAGAGGAAAAATTTTGGCCCGGAACGAGATATACAGGGAAGTGGCCCCGGAGGAATTCCGGCAGGAATGCTCAAAGCTCTTTGACGGGGGGCGGGGCCGCCTGAGACTCATGTTCGCCTCGGACAACCGCGAGACGGGGGAAGGGTTCTGCATACATGCCGTCTTCTCCCATCCGGGCAAAAACCTCTTCGAGATACTGGCGCTTAAAAATCTCGAGGAAAAAAAGGGCGTGATCGTCTTTCCGAGCATCACGTCAGTGGTGCCGGCCGCGCATTGGTACGAAAGACAGATCGCCGACATGTTCGGCCTGCTGCCCGAGGGCCATCCGGACCCCGCGCCGCTTGTGCTGCACGGCCTCTATCCTCCAGGGGTATATCCGCTGAGGAGAGACATAAGCCACAAGGAGATAAGAGAAAGCCTGGACCTGGATAAGGAAGACCTCTCCCCGTTCATGGAGGTAAAGGGCGAGGGCATCTGCGAGATACCCGTGGGGCCTGTGCACGCGGGAATAATAGAGCCCGGCCATTTCAGGTTCAGCGCCGTGGGGGAGACGGTCTATTACCTGGACGCCCGGCTCTTCTTCACGCATAAGGGCATCGAAAAGCAGTTCGAGGGCATGGATTTCGACGAGGGGGTGAAACTTGCCGAAAGAATCTCCGGCGTTTCCTCCTTCGCCCACTCCGCCGCTTACTGCCATGCGGTGGAGCGGGCGGCGGACACATCGATTCCGGGCAGGGCCGGGGCCATACGGACCTTCCTCCTGGAGCTTGAGCGCCTGTACAACCACCTTGGCGATATCGGCAACATGTGCGCTGGCACCGGATTTGCTATTGGTTACGCGAAAGGGGCATCCTTGAAAGAGGGGCTGATGCGATTAAACGAGCAGTTGACTGGAAGCCGGTATCTGCGCGGCGTGAACATCCCGGGCGGCGTGCTGGTGGACGTCCTTAAAAATCCCGCGGAGACCCTCCGTATGGTTGACGGCATCACGGCGCAGTTCAAGTCCTTCATCGCCTTCCTCACCGGCGCGTCTTCGCACATGGAGCGGCTTGAAAACGCCGGCGTCCTGGCGAGGGACATAGCCTTGAGCCTCGGCGCAACAGGCATTGCCGCCAGGGCCTCCGGCCTTGATGACGACATCCGGAGGGCCCATCCGCACCTCTATTACGGCCAGCTCATTTTTGAGACCCATACGAGAAGGAAGGGCGACGTCTTCGCAAGGATGATGCTCAGGGCGGACGAGGCGGCCTGCTCCCTTGCGATCCTCAAATCCATACTTCACAAGGCAAAGGGAAAGAGGCTGGAGGGCGACATCGCGGCTCAGCCCGTGAAAAAAATCCCGGAGTCGGGCCAGGCGCTTGGTTACGTGGAAGGGCCCAGGGGCTCCATCTTCTATTACGTAAGAGGCGGCGGGGACAAAAACAAAAAACCGCTCAGGGTAAAACCGAGGGCGGCATCCTTCTGCAACTGGCCTCTCATGCCGTTTGCGGTGCACGGCAACATAGTGCCGGACTTCCCCCTTATAAACAAGAGTTTCAACCTCTCGTATTCAGGCTCGGACGCATAGCGCCATGGAAAAAATTTTTAAAAAAATGACAATTCAGGGGTTCTTATGCTGGGACGCATTCTCTATAATATTATAGGTAGAAAGCAGGCCTTGCCTGAAGATGAACTCAATGCGAGGGCGGATGCCGGCGGCATTTTGCTTGAAACCGGGCCTTTGGCGGAAAAGACGGGCCGGGTATTCAGGCGCTCCGTAAGGATAAGACAAGTCGATGCCGGCTCCTGCAACGCCTGCGAATGGGAATGCATCGCGCTTACAAACCCGGTATACGATATCCAGCGATTCGGCATGGACTTCGTCGCCTCGCCGAGGCATGCCGATATCCTCCTGGTGACCGGGCCGGTATCGGCGGCCATGGCCAACGCACTTAAAAAAACCTATAATGCCACGCCCGGGCCGAAGCTGGTCATCGCCTGCGGGGACTGCGCAAAAGACGGCGGCATATACAAGGGCAGCTATGCCGTCACCGACGGGGTCGGCAATATTGTGCCGGTGGATGCGTTCATCCCGGGCTGTCCGCCCACGCCGGCGCGGATAGCGGCCGGCATAATGAAAATCGTGAGGGCGTCGTCTAAAATAAAATGAGTTTTCCCGACAGAGACCCTCGGCCTCTGATATCCAAGCAGGAGGATGTGATGGAAACTTTGGTCACAAAAGAATCCGAAGAACCTCCAAGTAGTAAAACCGCAAACGCCATCTGCCGGCCTTTGCCGGAGACGGACCTCTTCGGGACGGAAAGACTCGCCTCAAGGCTCTGGCCCGGCGTCACCCCGGAACAATGGAGCGACTGGAGATGGCAGATGGTAAACAGATTGAAGACGCTGGAGGACGTCTCCTGCCTGCTGGATTTGAAACCCTACCAGAAAACGCGCTACAAGAGACTCCTGGACATGTTCCACTGCTCCATTACGCCGTATTATCTTTCCCTCATCAGGGACATCTCCGACCCGGACGACCCCATCAGAAAGCAATGCATGCCGGACCTGCGGGAACTGGATTTCCAGAGGGTGGGCGTAACGGACCCCCTCGAGGAGGAAGAGGACATGCAGGTGCCGGGGCTCGTCCACCGTTACCCGGACCGCGTGCTGGCCATTGCCACAAACACCTGCAGCATGTACTGCCGCCACTGCACCAGGAAGAGGATCTGGTGCGAGGGCGAATCGGAGAGGACCAAAAAAGAGCTGGCGGGGATGGTCCAGTACGTGCGCGCTACCCCGGAGGTAAGGGAGGTCATAGTCTCCGGCGGCGACCCGCTTTCAATGAACATGGAACTGCTGGACTGGTTTCTGGGGGAACTGGGCAGGATTTCACATGTCGAAGTCCTGCGGATAGGCACCAGAATGCCGGTCGTGATGCCGATGAAGATAACCGAAGAACTGGTAAAGATGCTGAAGGGCCACAGGCCGCTCTGGGTGAACACGCAGTTCAACCACCCGAGGGAGGTGACCGCCCTGGCAAGGGACGCCTGCGACAGGCTGCTCATGGCGGGCATCCCCGTGTCCAATCAGTCCGTGCTCCTCAAGGGCATAAATGACGCCCCCGACGTCATGAAGGAGCTCTGTCACGCGCTTCAGCGCATCATGGTCCGTCCCTATTATGTCTTCCAGTGCGACCCGGTCCGCGGAGTGGAGCATTTCAGGACGAGCATCTGGAGGGGGATCGAAATAATGGAGACGATGAGGGGCTACACCGGCGGGCTTGCCATACCCACTTTCGTGATCGACGCGCCAGGCGGGGGCGGCAAGATCCCCCTCCAGCCCTTCTATCTGCTCTCCATAAACGAAGGGGACGTGCTTTTAAGGAACTACGAAGGGATGATAATCAAATACCATAACCCGGAGAACTGCCAGCAGGAAAAAATAAAAATCCGGAAACCGAATGGAAACGGCAAACTGGGCGGGACGGCCCAGCTCCTGAAGGGCCAGCGCAAAGCCCTCGTGCCGGAGGAGACCCAGCGGTACAAGCGAAGGAAACAGAAAAACATGCTCTTCGGCGCGGAGCCGCAAGACCTGCCCTCGCCGGGCGGTGGCCGCCTGCCAGCCCCGCAATTGCCGGCCGCCCGGAAGGAGATAGTAAAGCTGAAGGGCCTGCCCGGGGGCGGCGAAGGCATCGCTGGCGGCGAGGACCGGGCGGCCGGCCCCGGCCCCGCTGGCGGCCCCAGGGACCAGGGGGGGAATCGGGTGGCATGAGAGTCGGGCTTGTCTACGATCTGAGGCGGGATTACCTCGAGATGGGTTTTTCCGAGGAGCAGACCGCGGAGTTCGACAGCGAGGAGACCATAGACACCCTTGCCGACACCCTGTCCTCCCTCGGCCACGAGGTCCATCGGGTCGGCAGCATCTATGAACTTTTGAGGCTCCTTGCGCAAGGCATCACCTGGGACCTGGTCTTCAACATCGCGGAGGGCCTTTACGGGAGGTCCCGTGAGGCGCAAGTGCCGGCCCTGCTGGAGGCCTTCAACATCCCTTACACGTTTTCGGACCCCCTTACCCTGGCCCTTGCGCTAGACAAGGCGATGGCAAAGAGGGTCCTGCGTTCAAACGGCGTGCCGACCCCGGACTTTTTCACGATAAGCTCCATGGAAGAGGCTGAAAATCCGGGCCTGCCCTTCCCGCTTTTTGTGAAACCCGTTTCGGAGGGTACGGGCAAGGGGATCACCGCTTCCTCGATAGTCAGAAACGGGGCGGAGCTGAAAAACCAGTGCCAAAAACTCCTGGCCAGATATAACCAGCCCGTCCTCGCAGAGGCGTACCTGCCCGGCAGCGAAGTCACGGTCGGCATCCTCGGAACGGGCGGGAAGGCGCGTGTCCTTGGCGTCCTGGAGGTGAAACTCCTCAAAAACGCGGAGCCGGGGGTCTATTCCTACATCAACAAGGAACTCTGCGAGGAGAGGGTGAAATACAGTCTTCTGAAAACAAGGAAACTGGCGGAAGAGGCGGGCGAACTGGCGCTGCGCGCCTGGCGGGCGCTCGGGTGCAGGGACGCGGGCCGGGTGGATATCAAGGCCGGCCCCGCGATGGTTGAAGGCGGCCGCGCCCCGGGCGGCCGCGCCCCGGCCGGCCGACTGGCGGGAGACGGGCTCTACGTCCTCGAGATAAACCCGCTTGCGGGACTGCACCCGACTCATTCGGACCTCCCGATACTCTGCGCGCGGGCGGGGATAAGCTATAACGACCTTATAAAAGGCATACTGGATTCCGCCCTTGAGCGGGGTGGACCGTTCAGGGGGCGCTCCGCGGGCGGGACGCGGCGCATGGACGCTCACCCGCCGGGACATGATGCCCGCCGGGACATGGATGCCCGCCGGGATACGGGCCCAGTGGGCTCAACGGTGCCACGGGTCAATTAAATTAATAGCGGCGGCTGCAAATGCCCGCCCCCGCAATAAATGAAGATCGCGATCCTTTACAACGAGCCCGAAAAAGGAAGTCCCGACTCGCAAGACGTCCTTGAAGAGGTCCTTCTGGTGGCCGGGGCCCTTCAGGCGTTAGGCCATGAGCACGAAAAAATAACGGTCCCTCTTTCTGGGGGGGTTCGGGAATTTTTGGGCAGCCTCCACCGGTCCGCTCCGGACATCGTCTTCAACCTGGTCGAGGCAATCGGCGCGGACGCGGGGATGCACCCGCTGGCGGCAGGGCTCTTCGAGGCCGCGGGTTATCCCTTTACCGGGTCCGGATGGGGCGCCCTTTTCTCCACGGCGGACAAGAGGATCGCGAAGGCCGTCCTGGCCGCCAGGGGCATTCCCACACCCCCCTGGACTTCATACCCGGAAGAACGGGCCTTCAGGCGCCCGCCAGGCAGCCGCCTGCAAGGGGCCCGGCTTAATGCGTCCTGCAAAAAAGAAAAAGCAAAAATGCATTTCCCGGTGATCGTAAAACCGGCGTGCGAAGACGCCAGCATCGGGATAACCGACGGCTCCGTCATACGTGATGAAAGACTCTTTCCAAAGACATTGCCGTCCGTTTACAGGCGCCTGGGCCGAAAACCGCTTATAATAGAGCAGTTCATCGAGGGGAGGGAGTTCAACGTCTCCATTATCGGACGCCGCGAAAAACCGGAGGTGCTCCCGCCGGCCGAGATGCTCTTTGCAAACTGGCCCGGCGGCGGTTTAAAACCCCGTATCGTGAACTACAAGGCCAAATGGCGGCCCGGCGCCTTCGAATACAAAAATACCGTGCGGACTTTCAAGCCGGCCGAAGCGCCCCTTGAGGAGATAAGACGCATCTGCCTTGCCTGCTGGGAGGCGTTCGGCCTGGCCGGTTACGCCAGGGTGGACTTGAGACTTGACGAAAAAAACGGGCCCTTCGTGATAGATGTGAATCCGAACCCTTGCATAGCGCCTTCCGCCGGTTTCATCGCGGCCGCCGAAGAGGCCGGTTATACGAAAAAAGAGACCGTCAAAATGATCCTCGAGGCCGCGCTGCCTCCCCCGGCAATAATGCAAAGCAAAAAGCAAAAGGCCCGCAGTGAAGAAAAAGCAACCCGCCTCTCCTACAGGAAAACCCCCGTCCCGGAGGACAGAAAAACGCTTGAAAGGCTCCTGGCCAGGACCGGGGCCTTTGACAATCGCGAGATACGGGTGGCCCTGGAACTTTTTGACGACAGGCTTTTAAAGGGCGCGGGAAGCGAGTATATGTTCCTCTTTTGCGAGACCGGCGGCAAGGCGGCCGGCTACGCCTGCTACGGGCCGATTACCATGACCAGCGGGAGGTTCGATCTCTACTGGATAGCCGTCGAGGCCGGCCGGCAACGCAAAGGGATCGGAAGCAGTCTGCTTCAAAAAGCGGAGGCGGAGATGGCGAGGCTCGGCGCAAAATATGTCTACGCGGAGACCGCCTCCAAGAGGCAATACGCCCCCACAAGGCGATTTTACAGGAAAAACGGCTATTCCATGGTCGCACGCGTGCCGGAGTACTACGCGCCCGGCGACGACAAGCTCATATTCATGAAGCCTCTTGAAAAGTGATGGAACCTTTGGCGTCGTCGGTGTCATTCGCGTCATCGGGGCCCGGCATGGCGGATTTCGCCGCCAGGCGAGGCATTAGACCGGCATGGGCGGCATAGGCGGACCGCTCAGCGGCGGGCCACCCCCCGGCATTCCACAAAAGGGCGTCCAGCCGCCAGGCGGCCAGCCGCGCGGCGTCCAGCCGGACAGCCCCGCAACCGGCAAGAGCGGGACCGGCCTGGAAGGCCTTGAAACCGGCGATACCCTGAAGGCCCTCGTCGTTGAGGTCCTCTCCGACACCGGCGCCCTCCTCGAAATAGAGGGCAAGGCGATAACGGCAAAGACCACTTTTTCACTCTCCGGGATGGAAGGCCGGGGCGTGCGGCTAAGAGCGCTCGGGCGCACCCTTTCAGGTGAACCCTTGCTAAAACTCGAGGGGGACCAGTCCCCAGACCAGTCCGCGGACCAGTCCGCGGATGCGGGCCTCCAAAGCTTCCTTGAAAGCGCAAACGCGGAGCTTCAAAACCTGACCGCCAGCGGCGGACCAGTCCGGGGGTCCGCCAGTCAGGGGGCGCTTCTTGACAGGCTTTCCAACCTTCTCCTTGCGGCCGGAGACTCAAAGCTTCCTCCCTCAGTCAAGTCGGCGCTGGAAAACATTCTGGTCAACCTCATAAAATCCGGGCCTTCTGTCGAAAACGGCCTCTTCGAGCTGCTGTCCATCATGGCCCCGCAAGCCGGGCCGGAGCCGGCCCGGACACCTGCTGTTTTGCCCGATCCCGCTTTTCTTCCCGGGATGGAGGGGCTGACCGGCCCCGTCCTCGAACAGGCCATTCTCGAAAGCGGGATACTCCTTGAGGCGAAACTCCTCGATCTCGCAAGGGGGCAGACATCCGCAAAGGACCTCCCCGAAGAGCAAGGGCCCGCAAACGACCCCTTGTTTTCAGATAAGGACCTGAAGGCGCTTCTCCTGAAGTTTCAGCAGAAGCTGGAGGACGGCGTCTCCGTTTCAGGAAGAGATGCGGGACAAAACGGGCGGGGCATCGAGCTTGCCGGCAGGCTTTTAAAAAACGTGCGGGCATTCCAGTTTCTATCCACCCTGACAGGCTCTCTATACAGCTTCCTGCCCGTCAAATGGGAGGGGTTGAAGGATGGGCAGGCGGGCTTCAAATCCGGAGAGGCGGGGGCCTCCTGCCTCATAAACCTGGACCTGGAGGGAGTTGGAAGGCTGAACGTATCGGTCTTCATGCGAAACGGCGGGTTTTATGTGACCTTCCGGGTTGAAAACGCCGCGTTCCGGGAGGCCTTGAGCCGGGAGACCGGATTGCTTGAAAACATGCTCTCCGAAAAAGGCCTCGCACTGAAAACGGTCAATGTGACGGATTACGAGGAGTCGCCGGCAAAAAACCATCTTGAATTCCGGGGCGCATCGAAAAACCTGGTAAACATAAGGTTATGAAAAGGCAAGACAAAGCGAAGAAGGCCGCGGCCCTCAGATATAAAAAAGGCGAAGACCACGCGCCCGTGCTTGTCGCCAAGGGGAAGGGCCCGGTAGCGGAGAAGATAATCCAACTGGCCAGAGAGATGAACATCCCGCTCAAGGAAGACCCGAAGGTAGTGGAGCTTCTCTCCGCCCTTGAGCTGAACAGGGAGATACCGCCCGAACTTTACAAGGCGGTTGCTGAAATACTGGCCTTCATATACAGGATGAGCAACAAAGCCGCCGCGCCGCCGCCCCCCATTCCGCCCAGTCCCCCCACGCCCCTTTAATGGGCCTTCCGGAGATCGTAACCGCCATATTCGCCGCCACCTACCTTGGCATCGCCCTGGGGCGCGTTCCGGGTCTTGCGCTCGACAGGACAGGGATCGCCCTGCTTGGCGCAATCGCCATGGTGGCCTCCGGGGCCCTCAAACCGGAGGAGGCCTGGCAGGCGATAAACGTGCCCACCATCCTTCTGCTCTATGCCCTGATGGTGGTTTCGGCCCAGTTCAGGCTGGGCGGTTTTTACACCCGCATGGCCCTCGGCATCAACAGGTTCATCAGGAGACCCCCTGTGTTTCTCGGGGCCCTCATGGCGGTCTCGGCCCTGCTGTCGGCCCTGCTCGCAAACGATATAGTCTGCCTGGCGTTCACGCCCGTCCTCTGCCTGTCGCTTCTCGATGCCGGGCTTGACCCTGTCCCGTTCCTGCTGGGCCTTGCCTGCGCAAGCAACATCGGCTCCGCCGCGACCATCATCGGCAATCCGCAAAACATGCTCATCGGCCAGGTGGCGGGCCTCCAGTTCTTAAGGTTCCTGCTCTGGTGCGCGCCCCCTTCGGCCGCCTCCCTGGCGTGCTGCTACGGCGTCATCCTCTTTGTCTACAGGGGCAGGTGGCGCAAGGCCCCGGGGCACAGGGCCCGCGCGCACGAGTGGCCCGAATATAACAGGCACCAGACAGTCAAGGGGCTCTGGATCACGGCCGCCCTTGTGGTCATGTTCTTTACCCCCGTGCCGAGGGAGCTTTCCGCGGCCGTCGCGGCCGGAGTGCTGCTTGCAAGCAGGAGGATTTCCACGCGCTCGATACTGGGGCTGGTGGACTGGCACCTGATTACGCTCTTTTGCGCGCTCTTCATCCTGGTTGGCGCCTTAACGAAATACGGCCTGTCCGGGCATGCCGCCGCCTGGCTGGAAGGGCAAGGCATGAATGTGAACAGGCCCTTCGCGCTCTCCGCCATTGCCCTCGTCCTTAGTAACATCGTGAGCAACGTGCCCGCCGTCATGCTCCTTCTGAAACAGATGAACCTGGGCATCACCGGAAATCTGTATGTCCTCGCGCTGGTGAGCACCTATGCGGGCAATCTCACCATCGTGGGAAGCATCGCAAACCTGATAACGGTGGAGCAGGCCCGGGGCTACGGCGTAAAGATCGGCTTCCGGCAGCATGCGCGGGTGGGCGTCCCGGTGACCCTGATGTCCATGCTCATCGTCCTTGGCTGGGCCGCCTTACGGGGGTGATCCCCCCCCAAAACGGGGATTGACTCGGTCCGCCCCGCTTGTATAATTTAAACATGAAAAAGGTCCTGATAATCATGGCGCTCGCGCTGCTCGTCTCCGCCTGCGTTTCTCCAGTCATAAGAAAAGACCTCCTCGAAACCGGGATGCGAAACGTGCCGCCGCAGGTCCTTGCCACCAACCCCGCCGCCTACAAGGGAAAGGTCATCATATTGGGGGGCATTATCGCCAATACAACCGTGACGGCGGAGGGGACCGTCATCGAGGCCGTCTTCGTGCCGGTGGACCATAACGGTTATCTGCAGAACACGCTCGGCACCGGAAGGTATCTGGCCATCTGGCCCAAATCGAGCGGGATCCTGGACCCCCTCATTTACAAGAGAAACAGGCTTATAACCGTGGCGGGGACCTTTACGGGCACCAGGCCGGGAAAGCTGGGCAAGGCAAACTACGTCTTCCCGGTCATAGACGCGGTACAGATATTCCTCTGGAAAGAGCGGCAGTATTACCCCGCCTATGCTTACCCCTATTACTACGGTCCGTATTACGGCCCGTACTGGTGGTACGGGTACCCGTACCCATACTGGGGCTGGGGATACTACTGGTGGTATTAGCGCCGGGTAGTGGGTCAGTTTGCCTTGCCGGGCGACGGCGGCTCTTGTCCCTATCGCCCATTTACCTGCCCGCCCATTCATAAGAACAGGCAGGTATGGGCTCCATGCCCACTCGCAACATCTCCTGCAATTTCCTCTCTCTTTCCCTTCAGAATCAATTTTGAGGTAGTTCCAAGCGGATTCTTCCCGGCGACGGTGGGCGTGTATCTGCCTGTCCCTTGAAGAAGGGAGCAAGGACGGATACGCAGCGCCGCATCCTGCCTGCCCTTTGCGCTTCGCCCTGAAGACGATTTAACTGATCCTCTGGGGATACGACCGGAACCGCGCGACCGGAATGAAAGGGGCGGGCAGATACAAACGCCCCCGGATAATATCTGCCTGTCGATTAACCGAACTGACCCACTACCAGCCCCCCCGTTTTCTTGACAACCCCGCTGACAAGCTCTTATACTCAAATCTGGCATGGACCCCGTCCTTGAAGCGCTTTATAACATGTTTGTTCGGGGCCGTGCACTCTTCGAAGAAGGAATATTCGGGCCCTAAGTGCCGCTTGCCGGGATAAAAATAAAAAACAAAACCCCTTTGCTGGAAATCTCAAACCTTGTCGTCGCCTTCGGGACTGGTCCCTCCAGGGGCACGGTGCCCTCCAGGGGCGCGGCGGGCCCGAGGATAGTCGACAACGTAAGCTTCCAGATCCCGGAAGGCGGCATCTTCGGCCTTGCGGGGGAGTCCGGCTCGGGCAAATCCCTTACGGCGCTTTCGATCATGGGGATACTGCCAAACGGCGCCGCGGCCGAAGGCAGCATAAAATTCAGGGGCGAGGAAATCCTGAACCTGCCGTCCGAAAAGATGCGCTCCATCAGGGGGAGAGAGATATCGATGGTCTTCCAGGAGCCCATGACCTGCCTGAACCCGGTTCTGAAGATAGGCTATCAGGTGAAGGAGGCCCTCCTGGCGCATCTGCCCATATCGAAGCGGGAAGCCCATGAGCGCGCCCAGGGGCTCCTGCGCGCCGTGATGATCCCGTCCCCCGAAGCGCGCATGAACGACTACCCGCACCAGTTGTCCGGCGGGATGAGACAGAGGGTGATGATCGCGATGGCCATCGCGTGCAATCCCTCGCTGCTCATAGCCGATGAGCCCACGACCGCCCTCGACGTGACAATAGAGGCCCAGATACTCGATCTCATAAACACGCTCAGGACCGGGCGGAACATGTCCGTTTTGCTCATCACGCACGACCTGGGCGTCATCGGCAGGCATGCCGCCACCGTAGGCGTCATGTACGCCGGAAGGCTCCTTGAGCTCTCCCCGGCCGGCGAGATATTCGGCTCGCCCAGGCACCCATATACGATCGGGCTCATGGAATCCATGCCTTTCCGGGGGAAAAGGGGCGCGCCCCTGAAGCCCATCCCCGGAAGCGTTCCTCCGCCCTGGGGGCTGCCGCCCGGCTGCAAGTTCTCAGACAGGTGCGCCTTCCAAACGCCTGCCTGCCGGCAGGCCGAGCCGGAATTAAGAGAAGTATCCCCCGGGCATTTCGCCAGGTGCATCCGCGCAGAGGAGATGTGTTTAAGATGGAGCCCCTGATAAGCGCAAGGGATTTGAAGAAGCATTTCCATGTTAAAAAAGGCGTCTTCGGGGCGAGCCTGCTCTTAAGGGCGGTGGACGGGGTAGACCTCGATGTGCCTCAAAACACCGTTGTCGGGGTGGTGGGCGAAAGCGGCTCCGGCAAATCGACCCTCGCCCGGATGATGACCGCCCTTGAAAGACCCACCTCGGGAGACGTCCTCTTCGGGGGCAAAAGCGTATTGTCCCTCGGCCGCCGGGAAATGCTGAAATTCAGGCGCTCCGTTCAGATAATCTTCCAGGACCCTTACGCGTCGCTGAATCCGAGGGCCACCGTCTTCGATACCATAGCCGAGCCGATCCGTATACACCGCCTGGCCGGGAAAAGGCAGCTCCGGGACAAAGTGGCCGGGCTCCTGGCGGACGTGGGGCTCGGCCCCGAAATCCTGCGCCGTTATCCGCACGAATTCAGCGGCGGGCAGCGCCAGAGGATATGCATAGCCAGGGCGCTTGCCGTCTCCCCGAAGGTGATCATCGCGGACGAACCCCTCTCGGCGCTGGACGTAAGCATCCAGGCCCAGATACTGAATATCCTGTCCGGCCTCAAAAACCGGGACAGCCTCTCCTTTCTGTTCATTAGCCATGACCTGAGGGTGGTCGAATATCTGAGTGACGAGGTGGCCGTCATGTACCTGGGAAAGATCGTGGAGAAGGCAAAGGCCGAAAGTCTCTTTGAAAATCCCCTTCATCCCTATACCGCGGGACTCTTCGCCTCGGCCCCCTCGATAAGGACAAACGGGTCCTCCGGAGCCGTTTCCGCACCGAAAGGGGACATACCGAGCCCGATCGATATACCGGCCGGCTGCCCATACCATCCGAGATGCCCGAAGAGGATGTCTGTCTGCGACAGGGACGCGCCGCAATTGTCCCGGCCCGCAGGC
>JAJYGJ010000013.1 GCA_021790695.1 Nitrospirota bacterium
TCAGGCAGTTCTCGTTTCCGGGCGGCATCCCGAGCCACGCGGCCCCCGAGACCCCCGGCTCCATACACGAAGGCGGGGAACTGGGCTATGCGATTTCCCACGCATACGGGGCCGCCTTCGATAGTCCGGACCTGATTGTGGCGTGCGTCGTGGGCGACGGCGAGGCCGAGACCGGCCCGCTGGCTACGGCCTGGCACTCGAACAAGTTCCTGAACCCCGTCACGGACGGGGCCGTGCTGCCGATCCTGCACTTAAACGGGTATAAGATCGCAAACCCGACCGTCCTGGCCAGGATCAGCCGCGAGGAACTGGAAAGCCTGTTTGTGGGCTACGGCTACAGGCCGTATTTTGTCGAGGGGGACGACCCCGAGACCATGCACCGGTTGATGGCTGAAACGCTTGATACCGTCGTTTCGGAGATAAAGACGTTCCAGAAGATTGCCAGGGCCGGAGGGATTTCGGAGCGCCCCCGCTGGCCCATGATCGTCCTCAGGACCCCCAAGGGCTGGACGGGGCCGAAGGAAGTGGACGGCCTCAGGACGGAGGGGTTCTGGCGGGCGCACCAGGTCCCCGTCGCCGACATGGCGGAAAAGCCCGGGCACATAAAAATCCTTGAGGACTGGATGAAAAGTTACAGGCCGGAGGAGCTTTTTGACGGAAGCGGCGGATTGGCCCCGGAACTTGCTTGCCTTGCCCCCGAAGGCGAGCGCCGCATGGGCGCCAACCCGCACGCAAACGGGGGTTTGCTGCTGAAGGACCTCAAGATGCCGGATTTCAGGGACTATGCCGTCGATGTGCCCGGGCCGGGGCAGGTGCGGGCCGAGGCCACAAGGGTGATGGGCCGGTTCCTGAGGGATGTGATGAAGATGAACGCCGGGGAAAGGAACTTCCGCGTGATGGGGCCCGATGAGACGGCCTCAAACCGGCTGGACGCATTGTTCGAGGTCACGGACAGGGCATGGATGGCCGAGACCATCCCGGACGACGTCCATCTCTCCCGCGACGGCAGGGTAATGGAGATACTGAGCGAGCACACGTGCCAGGGCTGGCTCGAAGGCTACCTGCTCACCGGCCGGCACGGGCTCTTCTCATGCTACGAGGCCTTCATCCATATCATAGATTCGATGTTCAACCAGCACGCCAAGTGGCTGAAGGTGACCACGGAGGAAATCCCCTGGAGGCGTCCGATAGCCTCTCTGAATTATCTGCTTACGTCGCACGTCTGGCGGCAGGACCATAACGGCTTTTCTCATCAGGACCCGGGGTTCATCGACCACGTCGTAAACAAGAAGGCCGGCGTAGTGAGGGTTTACTTCCCGCCGGACGCCAACTGCCTTCTCTCCGTGACCGACCACTGCCTGAGGAGCCGCAATTATATAAACGTCATAGTGGCGGGCAAACAGCGGGAACAGCAGTGGCTGGACATGGACTCCGCCGTCAGGCACTGCACCGGGGGCATAGGCATCTGGGAATGGGCGAGCAATGACAAAGGCTCCGAGCCGGACGTGGTCATGGCCTGCGCCGGGGACGTGCCGACGCTGGAGACGCTGGCCGCCGTCGAACTCCTGCGCCGGTATGCGCCGGACTTGAGGATACGCGTGATAAACGTGGTGGACCTGATGACGCTCCAGCCCCGGGAAGAACATCCCCACGGCCTGTCCGGAAGCGATTTTGACATCCTTTTCACCAAAGACAAGCCCATAATCTTCGCCTATCACGGCTATCCCTGGCTTATACACCGGCTGACCTACCGGAGGACGAACCACAAAAACCTCCACGTGCGCGGATACAAGGAGGAAGGCACGACGACCACCCCCTTCGACATGACCGTGCGAAACGACCTCGACAGGTTCCATCTGGTCTCCGATGTGATAGACCGCGTGCCCGGTCTCGCGCGCATCGCGGCCTACGTCAAACAGGAAATCAGGGACAAGCTCATCGAGCACAAGGAGTACATATCCAGGTACGGGGAGGACATGCCGGAGATAAGGCAATGGTGCTGGAAAGAAAAAGGCGCAAAACAAGGGAAGTGAAGCCGGTCCTCAGTTTCAACCTCGGTTCCTCTTCGCTAAAGTTCTCCCTGTTCCTGATGGGCGGGAAAGAGGCGCTCCTGGCCCGCGGAGAAGTGGAGAGGATAGGCCTTGAAAGCGGGCGGTTCTGGATCCGCGACGCGGAAAACCGGCTCCTCGAAGATGCCGGGGGCGATTTCAGCGAGCACGGGACCGCGGTAAGGGCGGTCTTTTCGGCCCTGGAAAGATTGAACCTCCCCAAGCCCGCGGCCGTGGGGCATCGCGTCGTCCATGGCGGGCCGGCGCACGCAAGCCCGGCAATGATAGACCGGCGACTCATAAATGAGCTGAAAAGGCTGATAAGGTTTGCGCCGCTTCACCTGCCTTATGAAATCCGGTGCATGGAGACGGTCGCGCGTCATTTCCCGGAAATCGCGCAGGCCGCCTGTTTCGACACCGCATTCCACCGCCGGATGCCGGAGGCCGCCCAGCGGTTCCCGCTGCCGGGCGCCCTCTGGGACAAGGGATTGCGGCGCTACGGCTTTCACGGGCTCTCGTATGAATACGCCATGAGCGCCCTGGGGAAAAGGGCCAGGGGGCGTGTCGTCATCGCCCACCTGGGCAACGGGGCGAGCATGGCCGCGGTCAAAAACGGCAGACCGATGGACACCACCATGGGCTTTACCCCCACCGGGGGTTTCATGATGGGCACCCGGAGCGGGGACCTGGACCCCGGACTCCTTATCTATCTGATGACCGAAAAAGGTTATGACGCGGGCATGATAGACCGCCTGGTAAAT
>JAJYGJ010000138.1 GCA_021790695.1 Nitrospirota bacterium
AGGTCCCGCTTGCCGTCTCGTACGTGGACCACAACATGCTTCAATCGAATTTCATGAACGCCGACGATCATGAGTTCCTTCGTACCGCGGCCGCGAAGTTCGGGGCATGGTTTTCCAGGCCCGGAAACGGCATATCCCACCAGGTGCACCTCGAAAGGTTTTCGTCGCCGGGCAGGATCGCCCTGGGCACGGACAGCCATACGCCCACGGGGGGCGGTATCGGCATGCTCGCAATCGGCGTGGGCGGGCTTGACGCCGCAACCGTGATGGCCGGCGCGCCCTTGGATGTGAAAGTGCCCGAGGTGCTTCGGGTGAGGCTTACGGGCAGGCTGCGGAGGCCATGGGTCGCGGCGATGGACGTGATACTCGAATTGCTGAGGATGCTCACCGTGAAGGGGGGGGTAGGCAAGATCATCGAGTATGACGGCCCCGGCCTTAAACAGCTCTCCGTGCCGGAGCGGGCCACCATTACCAACATGGGGGCGGAGCTGGGCGCGACCACCTCGATCTTCCCCAGCGATGAAAAAACCCGCTTTTTCCTGAAGGCCCAGGGCCGCGAGCAGGACTGGGTCGAATTGAAGGCGGACCCCGATGCGGTTTACTCGGACACCCTCGCAATAAACCTCTCCGGGCTCGAACCCGTGATGGCGGCGCCGCACAGCCCGGACAGGGTCATCCCCGTAAAAGAGCTTGCCGGCACAAGCGTGGACCAGGTCTGCATAGGAAGCTGCACGAACTCCTCTTACATGATATTGAAGGAGGTCGCCTCCGTCCTGAAGGGGCATACCGTGCGGCCGGGGTTGAGTCTGCTTGTAAACCCCGGTTCCCGCCAGACCGCCATGATGCTTGCGCGGGACGGCGCCCTCGGTGATTTTCTCGCCGCCGGGGCGAGGGTGCTTGAATGCTCCTGCGGGCCGTGCATAGGCATGGGCGGCTCTCCGGGCAGCGGGCAGGTCTCCGTACGCACATATAACAGGAATTTCAAGGGCAGGAGCGGCACGAAAGACGCGATGGTCTATCTGGCAAATCCCCTGCTATGCGCGCTCTTCGCCTTGAACGGCCGCATAATCGAGCCCGGAGACGGGCAGATAAACGTGAAGCGCGCAAAGGAGCCCGCAAGCTATCCGGTGAGCGACAATCTGCTTATATCCCCTTCGGCGGAGGGCATGGAGACCGCGATAAAGAGGGGGCCTAATATAAAGGAGGTCCCGCTCAAGGGGCCGGTTGAGGACGAGATACACGCCTTAACGCTCCTTGTGGCCGGCGACAACATAACCACGGACGACATCATGCCGGCGGGCTCGCAGATACTGCCTCTGCGCTCCAACATCCCCGCCATCGCCCAGTACGTTTACAGGGGCATCGACCCCGACTTCAGCAAGAGGGCCGCCGCGGCTATGGAAAAAGGCGGGGGCGCAATAATCGGCGGCGAAAATTACGGGCAGGGCTCCTCGAGGGAGCATGCGGCCCTGGCCCCCATGTACCTTGGCGTAAAGGCCGTAATAGCGAAATCCTTTGCCCGGATACACAGGGCGAACCTTATCAATTTCGGCATCCTTCCGCTTGTCTTCAGGGACCCGAAGGATTTTGACGGGATCGGCCGGGAGGATGAGCTTGTCATAAAAAAAGTCAGGGAAACCCTGGAAGACGGCCCCGGGTCCCGATCAGGCATGACCTTCACGGTTGAAAACCGCACGAAGGGGTTTCACTTCGAGGTGACATCGGGCCTGGGCAGACGCGAGGCGGACCTGATACTTGCCGGCGGGCTTCTGCCCTACACCAGGGAGAAATTCGCCGCGGGCGGCGAATAAAAACGGCGGGGAGTCACGGAAACCGCCCCGGGTTCATTTGATCATGCATGTTAAATTCAGATACGGAGGATACATTGTGAGAAAAATTGCGATAGTGCTTTTTTCCGCGGCGTTCATGCTTTCATTCGGTTTTGCCGCGGTTGCGGCCGGGCCGGCGGCGGTTGCGGTTTCAAACGGCAAGACGGTCACGCTCAACTATACCCTTACGGTCAACGGCAAGGTTGTGGACAGTTCCAAGGGCCGGCGGCCTCTGGTGGTGAGGATAGGCGCTCATCAGGTGATCCCGGGGTTTGAAAAGGGCGTCATGGGCATGAAAATCGGCCAGAAGAAGTCCTTTATGGTGAGCCCGAGGGAAGGTTACGGAGAGGTAAACCCCAAGGCCATTGTGAAGGTTGCAAAAAACAAATTGCCGCAGAACATCAAGCCTGTCGCCGGGATGGTCCTTTACGCGACCGGGCCTGGCGGGCAGGTCCTCCCCGTGAAGGTCGTGAATGTCGGCAAGAACAACGTGCTGATGGATTTCAATAACCCGCTTGCCGGAAAGACGCTTAAGTTTGACGTCGAGATCGTCGACGTCAAGTGACTGGCGGCGGCTGTGCGATGAAGGGCGATTTCAAGGCCAGCTCCGGGATGTAAGTTGAATGAAAGGCGCTCTTGGTTTCGTCCTTCTGGTTGTCCTGGTTGTTGGCGCGCTCCTGCTGCTGCCGCGCAGGAAATGGCCGCCCCTGCCGGATGACGCCGTTCACCGCGCCGCCGTCACGATTGCCGACTGCAGGCGGTGTCACGCCCCTGGAAAGGCCCTGCCTCTAAGCCCCTCCCATCCGCCCAAATTCCACTGTTTCAAGTGCCACAAGATGAAAAAAGGGTAGAAAGCTAGTAATTGAAGATTTGCATGAGCGACGGGGTTTCCTCTTTGCCGACGGGAATGCCTTCGCCCTTCTGGAAAGCGTCTTGCGCCTTCGCCATGTCTCCCCTGAACCGGGGATCGAGCCGGACGGCAAGCTGAAGGGCCGTGGCGGCATCGCCGTAGTCGGCCTCGGCGTTATAGGCGAGGGCCAACTGGTAGTAGGCGGGATAAAAATCGTCCATCCTGATCGTGGCCTGCCTGAATGCGTTTACGGCGAGCTCATATTTGCCAAGCTTGTAATATGCAAGCCCCAGGTTGAAAAAGGCGTTTTCCGGCGTTTGGTAAAGGGGGTTTGAGAGCGCCTGCTTGCAGTCCGAGACGGCCCGTTCGTATTTTTTCAGCCTGTACTCCAGAAGGCAGCGGTTATTATAGGCCCCGGAGTAATCCGGGTCTATGTCTATGGCCTTCGTGAAGGCGTCTTCGGCGCCCCGCTCATCGTCCCATTTCATATAAATACAGCCCAGGGCGTTCCAGGCCTGCTTGTAGTCGCTGCGGTCTTCGAGGGCCTTCCGGAACTGCACGTATGCCTGCTGGTATTGACCGCTCTCCCAACGGGCCAGGCCCAGCTTGTAATGGAGCGCGGCCTGCTTTGTCTGCCCGGTTGTGGCGCAGGAAAAACAGGTCGCGAGGACGAGCGCGGGCAGAAGACACCGTTTAAGCATGGAGTATGGATTCAAGCCTTTTACCAATGAGATAAATTAACAGAAATGAATGGGGCAAGTAAAGATATACGGGGGCTGTCCCATGCCCCCGCCTGATTCCGGCCCGTGTTATATTAGATTCCGGATGAGAAAAAATGCGGGGATAAGGCAGACCGAAAGAACACACCCGCTTTCGAAGGGCTCCGATGCCCTGCCTGTCCGGGATTTCCTGAGGCTGATGCATGCCGGAAGCAGGGCCGCCTTCGATGCCGTGGGCTCGGCCCTTCCGGGGATGGAAAAGGTCGTGAGGGCCGCGACAAGCGCGATTCGCGCCGGCGGCAGGGTTTACTATGCGGGGGCCGGGACCAGCGGCAGACTGGGGGCCATTGATGCGGCTGAGGTGGGGCCGACCTTCGGTTCCGATGCCTTTAAAGCGGTCATCGCGGGCGGACCACCCGCGATGCTCAAGGCGGCGGAAGGGGCCGAAGACGATCGCGATGAAGGGCGGAGGCTGGCCGGCCAGGTGAAAAAACGGGACCTTGCAATCGGGATAAGCGCAAGCGGAAAGACGCCTTTTGTGGCCGCTTTCCTGGAAGAGGCCTCACGCCGCGGGGCCCCGGCCTGGCTCATCTGCTCCAACCGGGTACGATATGGATTCCTCGCGGGGACCGTTTTATTGCCCACCGGCCCCGAACTGATCGCGGGCTCCACGAGGCTGAACGCGGCCACCGCCCAGAAGCTTTGTCTGAACCTGATATCGACGGCCGTGATGGTGCAGCTTGGAGGGGCATACGACGGGCACATGGTGGGGGTGGTCCCGGCCAACAGGAAGCTCGTGGAGAGGGCCAAAAGGATCATTGCCGCCTGCACGGGCTGCTCATTGGAGGAGGCTGGCGGGTATCTTGATTCCTCCGGCATGAATGTGAAAGTTGCCATCCTGATGCGGGCAAAGGGGGTTACGAGGCGGCGGGCCCAAAAGCTGCTGAAAGAAAACGGAGGCCGCCTGCGCGGTCTGATTGACTAGAACCTACCTCAGAATTGATTCTGAAGCGAAAGAGAGGGGAAATCGCCCATTTCAGCCTCTTGCAGCCGGAAGCGATTTTGAGATAGGTTCTAACTTCTTTTTATGGCGTCGGCCACTCTGGCGGCCTTCGAGACCTCTTTTACGTCGTGCACCCTCAGGATGCTGGCCCCGTTCATTATAGCTATAATGGCCGCGGCAATTGTCCCTTCAAGCCTTTCTCCGGGGGGGGCGCCCCCCAGCACATGCCCGATAAAGGCCTTTCTGGAAGGCCCCGCCAGGACCGGCTTTCCAAGGCCGGTGAATGCCTCCAGGTTTTTCAGTATCTCAAGGTTATGCCCCACGGTCTTTCCAAACCCTATGCCGGGGTCGATTATGATCCTGTCCTCGCGCACGCCGGCGTCCGAGGCGATCCGGATGGAGCCCCTCAGATAATCCAGTATTTCGGGTATGAGGGCGTCATAACGCGGGTTTTTCTGCATATCCTCCGGCGTGCCCTTTATGTGCATCAGGACCACCGGCACCTTGTACAGCGCGGCAAGACCCGGCATCCCGGCATCGAATCTCATACCGCTGATGTCGTTTATGATGTCGGCCCCGGCATCGAGGGCCGCGCGGGCCACGGGGGCCTTCCAGGTGTCTATCGAGACCGGGACGGAGGTCCTTTTTTTGATCGCCTTTATCACCGGCAGGGTGCGCTCGATCTCCGCCTCCGGGCTCGCGGCGGCCGCGCCGGGCCTTGTTGATTCCCCCCCGACATCTATTATGTCGGCCCCCTCCCCGGCCATCCGGAGGGCGCGTTCGACCGCCCTTGCCGGGTCCAGATAGAGCCCGCCGTCCGAAAATGAATCGGGAGTGACGTTCAGGATGCCCATGATATGGGTGCGCCTTGAAAAATCGAGGATATGCCCGCCGGCCGCAAGTCTCATTTCATCCGGCCGGTGACGGCTGAAAAGCCGGGTGGGGGCGCGGTCTCATCGCACGCGAAAAATTCACCTGATTGAACATCTGATGGCTGCGCCATATTCTCCGGGGGAAAATGCGAACGGGCCGGGGGGAAATTCCGGACGGGCGTCATTAGCCGGGAAGGTCAGGCGGTCTGGGCCTGCGCGGCCCGATATTCCCTTAAAAGGCCCTCTATCTCCTCGTTGTCCATTGTTTCGGCTTCGAGGAGCTTTGCGGCGAATTTCTCCAGGAGGCCCTTGTTCTCCAGGAGGAGTTTTTTCGCATCCCGATAGGCGTCCGTGACGAACGTCTTTACTTCCCCGTCTATCTCCTCCGCGGTCCGCTCGCTGTAATCCTTGTGTTTGGCTATCTCCCTTCCAAGGAATATCTGTTCGTCTTTCTTGCCGAAGGTAAGCGGGCCCAGCTTGTCGCTCATGCCCCATTCGGTCACCATCTTGTGGGCGAGTTCGGTGGCCTTTTCTATGTCGTTGCCCGCGCCCGTGGTCATGTGGTTCAGGGCGATCTCCTCGGCGGCCCTTCCGCCCATGAGCACCCTCAGCGTCTTAAACAGGAATTCCCTCGAATGGGTGTACCTGTCGTCAATGGGAAGCTGCTGGGTCACGCCCAGGGCCCTGCCGCGCGGGATGATGCTGACCTTGTGTATCGGGTCCGTGCCGGGCGTGAGCTTTGCAACCAGGGTATGCCCGACCTCGTGGTAAGCGGTGTTTTTCTTCTCCTCGTCGCTTATGATCATGCTTTTTCTTTCAACGCCCATCATGAGCTTGTCCTTGGCTACCTCGAAATCCGCCCCCTCCACATTGGCCTTGTTCTTCCTTGCGGCAAATAACGCGGCCTCATTGACGAGGTTTGCCAGGTCCGCTCCGGAGAAACCGGGCGTGCCGCGGGCCAGCCTGTCAAGTTTCACGTTTTCATCGAGCGGGATGTTTTTCGTGTGGACCCTGAGTATCGCCTCCCTGCCCTTGACGTCGGGCAGCGGGACTACGACCTGCCTGTCGAACCTTCCGGGCCGCAGGAGGGCCGGATCGAGCACGTCCGGGCGGTTGGTGGCCGCGATTATGATGATGCCTTCCTTGCCCTCGAACCCGTCCATCTCCACCAGGAGCTGGTTTAAGGTCTGTTCCCTTTCGTCATGCCCGCCGCCCAGGCCGGCGCCCCTGAGCCTTCCGACGGCGTCTATCTCGTCTATGAAGATGATGCAGGGCGCGTTTTTCTTGGCCTGCTCGAAGAGGTCTCTTACCCGGGAGGCGCCGACCCCCACGAACATCTCCACGAAGTCGGAGCCCGATATGCTGAAAAAGGGGACCCCCGCCTCGCCCGCTATGGCCTTTGCCAGCAGGGTCTTGCCAGTCCCGGGCGAGCCGATAAGGAGCACGCCCTTGGGGATCTTGCCGCCGAGCCTCGAGAATTTATGCGGGTCCTTGAGAAAATCTATGATCTCGGATACCTCGTCTTTGGCCTCCTCCACGCCGGCCACGTCGGCAAAGGTGAGCTTCACCGCCTTGTCGGAGACCAGCCTTACCCGCGCCTTTCCGAAAGAAAGCGCCTTGTTGCCGCCGGTCTGCATCTGCCGCATGAAGAAAACCCAGATGACCACCAGCAGGAGTATCGGGCCGAAGGAGAAGAAGAAATTCTCATACCACGGGCTTTGATCCGGAGGTTTGGCCTCTATACTGACGTCTTTCTGCTCCAGGGCGCCTACCAGGCCGTCATAGTGCGGAGGGGCGTAGGTCTTGAAGCTTTTGCCGTCCTTGAACATTCCCGTGATGTCGTTGCCCTTTATGAGGACCTGTTTGACTTGGCCGGCCTGAACCTGTTGCATGAAACTGGAAAATATGATCTGCTCCTGCGACTTTTTAGGCGGGTTGAGCAGATTAAACAGAAGTATCATCAGCACTCCTATAAGGAGCCAGATGAAAAGGCCTCTTGCAAGATTCAACTTAATGACACTCTACCTCCGAAAAATATTTTAACATACAGAGATTAATCCGTTCCATCAAGCCCCGTTTTCCTCAAGGGCCTTTTTCTGTATGTTTACAAGCTCTTTTATGCCGTTTTCCGCCAGCATGAGCAGGCCGTCGAGCGCCGCCCGGTCAAAAGGGGCGTTTTCGGCCGTGCCCTGCACCTCCACGAATTTTCCGCTGCCGGTCATGACGACGTTCATGTCCACCTGGGCGCCGGCGTCCTCGGCATACGAGAGGTCCAGCCGGGGCTCGCCCCCGATGATGCCCACGCTTATCGCCGCCAGGTAATCGGTTATGGGCATTTTTTGCATCATCCCGTTTTTATGCGCGCGGGAGAGCGCGTCCCAGAGGCATATGAAGGCCCCGGTTATGGCCGCGGTCCGCGTGCCGCCGTCGGCCTCGATGACGTCGCAGTCGATCCACACGGTCCGCTCACCCATCGCCTCAAGCTCCACGACGGAGCGCAGGCTCCTTCCTATCAGGCGCTGTATTTCGTGCGTCCTTCCGCTGACCCTGCCGGCCGAGGCCTCCCTGATCGTCCTGACGTGCGTGGAGCGGGGCAGAAGCGAATATTCGGCCGTCACCCAGCCTTTTTTCTGGTCCTTCAGGAACGGGGGCACCTTGTTTTCAATGCTGGCGGTGCAGATCACCCTGGTGTTGCCCATCTCGATGAACACGGAACCCTCAGCCGTCTTGATGAAATTCCGCGTGAGCTTGATGAATCTCAGTTCGTCATTTCTTCTGCCATCCGGCCTCATTCCATACCTCCGTTAATTTGACATCTTTTATCGATGAAAGACCGCGGCCGGCCGGCTGCCCGCCCAGCAGGAACCTGCCGCCCAGCGCCTTGAACCGCTCCGGGGCGTCGGTGACATAAAACTGTCTCCGGGGGGACGCATCCGTCATGTTCGAAAGGGCGCCTTCGGCAAGCGTCTCTTGTATCTCGCGCGCCGTTTCGCGCGCGGAGTCTATCAGGGTCACGCCGTCGCCCATGACCCGCGCTATGGTCTCTTTGAGCAGCGGGTAGTGGGTGCAGCCCAGAAGCAGGGTGTCTATCCCCTCCTCGTTGAGGCCCGTGAGGTAATTGCGCGCGGCCAGGAGCGCTATTTCGTTGTCCGCCCAGCCTTCCTCGGCCAGAGGCACGAAGAGCGGGCAGGACCTGGAGAAGACCTTTACCGACGGGGCGAGTCTTTCCAGGACGATGCGGTATGCGCCGCTTTTTATGGTCGTTTCAGTCCCTATCACGCCGATCCTTCCGGTTTTCGACGCCTGGACAGCGGCCCTGGCCCCGGGCTCTATGACGCCTATTACCGGGACGGGGGACTCGAGTTTCAGCGCGGGAAGACTTATGGCGCTCGCCGTGTTGCAGGCTATGACCAGCAGCTTTATGCCTCTTCCCAGCAGGAACCTCGCGTTCTCCAGGCTGTACCTTGTGACCACTTCGGGCGACCTTATCCCGTAAGGCACCCTTGCGGTGTCGCCCAGGTAGATCGTGTCCTCCTCCGGAAGCCGGGCGATTATCTCCTTTAGGACGGTGAGGCCGCCGAGGCCCGAATCAAAGACCCCGATGGGCGCGTTATTGCCCATTTCCCGCCGTATTCGCGATTGCCGCGTTCGAGACTGCCGCGTTAGGGGGCACGAGTTCGCCGAGGGGCCTGTTTGCAAGGATATGGCCCCCGATGCTCTCGATTTGCCTGCCGTCGATGAGGACCATCACGTCGGTAATGCCCTGCACGTTTGAGATCAGGCTTTCGTAAAACCCCTTCAAAAGCAGATACTCCGTCAGCGCGTCCCCATGGAAATTGCTCTTGAACTCCTGGGACAGGTCGACATAAAGGACGCCGTTTGTTCCGAAATAGAGCCTCCGGAGTTTCGCGCCGGACGGAATGGCCGGGTCCGTCATCCCCTCCGGGCCGGCAAGGTACTGGTTTATCGCGTCCCGCGCCGCGTCCCGCCTGTCCTCGATTGCCGGGCTCACGGACCGTTGTTCCGTCTGGAGAAAGCCGCCCATGGGATAGTACATCTTCAGATACGAACTGTCCTCGGGCTGCGCCTGCGGTTCCGGGGCCGCGGGGCGAGCAATCCGATAGCCCCCGGAGAGGTAAAGATAACCCGCGGCCAGTCCCCCCGCGAGTATGAAAAGGAGGACCGGTAAAAAAACGGTCCGGCTGCGGCTGCGCCTTTTTTTCAAGCGCTTACTCTTTCCCATAGGTCATGATCGCCCCGGCGACCGCCCTGGCTATGCCGGAGACGGTGGCGGGATCGGTATAGTCCATGAATTGCGGGCCGGGGCATTCGAGAAGCACCGCGGGGCATGCCATCGCGTCCAGGATTGGAAGGGGTATTTCCATGTAGGAGACGTTCTTGCCCGGGAATGCCTGTGTGACGGATTGTTCGAGCGCCGAGGCGAAGTCCCTGCTCTGCGGCAGGTACGGCCGCTGCCTGAACCGGTATTGATAGTAATTCCTTAACGCCTGCTGTTGGGGTGTGGGCTGCCCCGAAGATCCGGATAAAGAGCCGGTCTGCCCCGCTGTGGTGTTGGTGGCTGCGGCGCCGGTGCCGGCAGCCGGGGCCGGCGGTGCTTGAGGCACTGGTGTCGGCGGCACTGGTGCCTGAGGCATCAGGCTCACATAGATATGGAAGGCGGCGGTCGATGAAAGATGGACGCTCAAAAAAAGGGCCGGCCGCCTGGCCGATGCGATTCGGGTCCTTTGGTATATGCCCAGGTAGCGGTCCGCCTGCCTCAGCAGAAAGACCTTTGCTCCCCCGGCGCGTAGATCGGCGGCCATGGCCAAGGCCAGGGCGAGGTCCACGTTTTTTTCGCTGATGCGGTTTCCGTCCGGGGAGTTATAGACGATGCCCTCGTCATATCCGCCGTGGCCGGGATCTATCGCAACAACCATTGCATGAACCGCGGGCATTGCATGAACCGCGGGTGCGTTAGCGGCGGGGGCCTGCACGGGTGCCTGGGCGGCAGAGGCATTCCGAACGTGGAAGGCCGCGCAAAAAAGGAAGAGCATGAAAATCACGCCCGGCCACGGAGATGAACGCCTGAGAGATGAGACCTTATGCCGCACCGTGGAGGACGTCTCCTTTCATGACCTTCCTTCCGTGAAGGAAGTCCGCCGCCGGCATGGGCTTTTTCCCTTCGGGCTGCACGATGGAAAGCGACAGGAGCCCTTTGCCCGTGCCGACCAGAAAGCCGTCTTTTGCCTCCTCCACGATCCCCGGGGGACCCTGTCCGTCCGCGGCCCGCGCCTTTATTATCACGATCCGCTCTCCCTTTAAAAAAAAGTACGCGCCTGGCCATGGGTGCATCCCGCGCACGAAATCGAAAAGCGCACTTGCGGGACGCCTCCAGTCCACGAGTCCGTCTTCCTTCCTGAGCGGGGGGGCGTAGCTTGCCGGGCCCTCCTGCGGGCGCGGCGTTATGCTGCCGTCCCTCATCCCCTTCAGGGTTTTAATAAGCAGCCCCGCCCCTATCGCCGCCAGCCTCGCGGAAAGGGACATGGTATCGTCTTCATCGCTGATTCCGGTCTTTTCCTGAAGGAGCACCGGCCCCGTATCCATTGTCTCGTCCATGATCATCGTGGTGGCCCCGGTTTCGCGGTCGCCGTTTATTATAGCCCTGGCGATTGGGGATGCGCCCCTCCACGCGGGCAGGAGCGAGGCGTGGACGTTTACCGGCGCGATGCGCGGCATGGAGAGCACGGGGCGGGGCAGTATCCTGCCGTATGCCACGACAACCAGGAATTCCGGGGCGGGAACGGTCTCTTCAAGCCTGCTTGTAAACGCCTCGTCAAGCCGCCCCGGCTGAAGGACTTCAAGCCCGTACCTGAGCGCAAGCTCCTTCACCGGGGGCGGGGTCATTTTTCTTGTCCTTCCGGCCGGGGAGTCCCTGCGCGTGACTACGGCCCCGATCTCCTCGCCCGATTCATGAAGCGCTTCAAGCGACGGGACGGCAAACAGGGGAGTGCCGAAAAAGACGATCGCCATTTTCTTTTTTTACTCCGCGAGGCTTTTTTTCAAGGCGCGTTTCTTGTAAAAGCTCCTTTTAACCGGGCTTGCCTTGTCCAGGATGATCCTGCCCCGGAGATGGTCGATCTCATGCTGAAGCGCCACGGCCAGGAGGCCCGCGGCCTCGATCCCGATTTCTTTTCCCTCGCGGTCCAGGCCCTTCACGAAGACCTGTTCGGCCCTCTCGACCACGACGTTGAACCCCGGCAGGCTCAAGCATCCCTCCTCGCCCTCCACGGTTCCCTGGGCGGAGACGATCCGCGGGTTTATGAGCACTATGAGCGAGTATTTCGACTGTTCCCTTGTATTTACATCGATTACCAGGACCTGCCGGAGGTCGCCCACCTGGTTGGCCGCAAGCCCCACGCCGGGGGCGGCGTACATCGTCTCCGTCATGTCGTCTATGAGACGCTGAAGCGCGCCGTCGATATCCGTGATTTCCTTTGCCTTTGCCCTCAGGGCTGGGTCCGGGTAGGTTAGTATTTTCAAAAGGCCCATTTCGCTTATTATATTATTTTTGGGCCTTGTTTGTCTTTTTCAGAAACAGGTATTTTGGCGAGGTACCGAAGGCTGAACCGTCCTGGACGTACCTGTTGCTTCTTTTTTCATGGGTGATTATCTCTTCCTCGTAGTCGCCCTCTCCGGCGGCATAGGCGGCGTCGTAGTCCTCGCCGTAGAGCAGGGCGAGGGCGTCGTTAAAGGCATCGCCCAGTTGATGGCCGGTCTCGTCGTAGACGAAGACGGCGCCGCATTCGCAGCGGCCGCCCGTGGTCTCGCCGAAGCGCATCTGTATCTTCACGGGTTCCTCCATGCCCCGGCCGCAGAAGGGGCAACTGAGCATCCGGTATCGGTCAAATCTCATATCTCTCATGAAATGGGACGGCCTCTCATGTCCTGTATTCGGCGTTAATCGCCACGTATTCCCCGGTCAGGTCGCACGTAAGCACCTTCTCGCTCCACGGGCCGAGATTAAGATCGATTGTGAGGCCGATCTCCTTGTTTTTCCGCAGGAGGTCCGCGGCCGGGGCGTCTTTGCCGGTGGACACCCCTTTGTTTACAAGCTTGAGCCGTTCGAGGTGGATATCAACTTTTTCCTCTTCGATGGCTATGCCCGATTTGCCCAAGGCCGCCATTATCCTGCCCCAGTTGGCGTCGTTTCCATAAAAAGCGGTCTTCACCAGCGGGGAGTTGGCGACGGCGAACGCGCCCCTGAGCGCGTCTTTTTTCGAGGCCGCGCCCTTCACGAGGACCCGGATGAGCTTGGTCGCCCCCTCGCCGTCGGCGGCGACCATTGCCGCAAGCTCCAGGGCGACATGGTCGAGCGCCTGCGCGAAGACGGCGTAGTCTTTGCCGGGCCCGGTCAACGGGGGATTTCCGGCAAGGCCGTTTGCCATTATCAGGACCGTGTCGGAGGTCGATGTGTCGCCGTCGACCGTGACGCGGTTGAAGGATTTTTCGACCGAAGCCTTCAGCGCCCGTTGCAAAAGCCCTTTGCCGATTGCCCCCTTGCCGATTGCAAGGTCCGTAATGATGAACGAAAGCATCGTCGCCATGTCCGGATGTATCATGCCGGAGCCCTTGGCGATGCCCGCGATGCGGACTTCCCTGCCGGCAATCCGGAGGCTTTTAGATGCGGTCTTCGGGAACGTGTCTGTCGTCATTATGGCGCGGGCGGCGTCTTCGATGCCCGCGCGGCCGATATTTTCCGCCATCTCGGCAATCCGTGGCCTTATCCGCTCCATCGGAAGCGGCGCGCCGATCACGCCCGTCGAGCAGACGAATACGAGATTTTCATCGATGCCCAGCCCCTTTGCGGCGATGAGCGCCATCTCGCGGGCGTCCAAAAGCCCCTGTTTCCCGGTGCAGACGTTGGCGTTGCCGCTGTTTGCGATAATGGCGCGGGCCTTGCCGGAGCGTATGCGTTCGATATCGAGTTTTACAGGCGCGCCCTTGATTTTGTTCCTGGTGAACATCCCGGCGCAGACGGCCGTCTCCACGCTCGATATCAGGGCCAAGTCCTGCCTTCCCGGTTTTTTTATGCCCGCCCCGGCGGTCGAAAAGAGAAAACCCCTCGGAATTTTCATTGATCTTCCCTGCGGTAATTTTTGCCCGCATGGAATCTAATGTAAGGAATCTTAATTTTTATCATATTCGCTCGCTTGACCCCGCGGCAAGCCACCAGC
>JAJYGJ010000220.1 GCA_021790695.1 Nitrospirota bacterium
TGTTTCCCGAAGAGTTTGCGCACGGTGTTTACGCTGTGGCCGCCGAAGATGCGGCTGTCCGGGCGGGCGAAATATATGTACTCGAATACGCAGAAGGCCTTCCTGGGGGACGTGATGCACCTCGGGTACGAGTCCAGCCCGTTTGAGTCTATCACTATCATCTCGCCCGGTTCCACGTCCCTCACGTATTGAGCGCCGATAAGGTCGAAGGCGCAGGTCTCGGAGGCGACCACGTAGGCGCCGTCCACCATGCCCAGGCTGAGCGGTCTCACGCCGAAGGGGTCGCGGACCGCGATGAGCTTCTTTTCCGTAAGGATTATGAGGCTGTACGAACCCGACACTTCCCGGAGGGCCGTTATTATCCGTTCTTTCAGGTCCTCATCCCTGCGGTGGGCTATGAGGTGGATGAAGACCTCGCTGTCGGAGGAGGACTGGAAGATCGCGCCGTTTTTCTCCAGGGATTTCCTCAGCTCGTGCGCGTTAATGAGATTGCCGTTGTGGGATATCGCAAGCTGCCCCATGGAGAAATTGGCGACTATGGGCTGCACGTTCTTGGGGTTGCTGCCGCCCGCCGTGGAATACCTGTTATGGCCGATCGCCGTGTAGCCCGGCAGTTTTTTCAGGCGCTTTTCCGTGAATATGTCGGCCACGAGGCCGACCGACTTTTCGAGGTGCAACTGCTTTTCATCCGAGGAGCAGATGCCGGCGCTTTCCTGCCCGCGATGCTGGAGCGCGTAGAGGCCCAGGTAAACCAGGTTGGCCGCCTCGGGGTGGCCGTAAACCCCGAATACCCCGCATTCCTCCCTGAACTTATCCGTTTCTGCCTGCCACATACCGCATGAGGGAATCGTTAAAGGCGGTTGAAAGGTCGTCCACCGGCAGATCGATCTCGCCGTCTATCCTGAATCGGCCGCCCCCCGTCCCGCCCAGTTCAAAGAGCGGCAGCCTCCATTTTCCGGCCAGAATCTTCACGGCCTCCAGGTTGCACTCTTCGAGGCTCACGACCACCCTTCCCGCGGATTCGCCGAAAAAAAGGGCGTCTTTTCTTATCGGTCCCGCGCCTTCAGCCGTCCCGCCGCCTTCAACCGGATAATCAATTGGATACCGGGGCAGACGCTTCAGGGACAGATCGGCCCCGATGCCGCCCGCTATGGCGGATTCGGCAAGCGCGACCGCAAGCCCTCCCTCGGAGCAGTCGTGGGCGGAATGCAAAAACGGCACTGCCTCGAACAGGAGCCCGTGGAGCCTTTTTTCGGCATCCAGGTCCAGGGACGGGGGCATGCCCCTTTCGATCCCGTGGATTACGGCGAGATATTCGGAGCCGCCCAGCTCCTCTTTCGTGGTCCCTAAAAGCAGGACAATATCGCCTTCGAACTTGAAGGCCTGGGTCAGGTGCCGGCGGACGTCATCCAATATCCCCACCATGCCGATGGTCGGGGTGGGATGGATCGCGGTACCCTTCGTTTCGTTGTAGAAGCTTACGTTGCCGCTCACCACCGGGGTCTCAAGGGCGCGGCAGGCCTCCCCGATCCCCTTCACCGCGTTTACGAACTGCCACATCACCTCCGGCTTTTCCGGGTTGCCGAAATTCAGGTTGTCCGTGACGGCCCGCGGCACAGCGCCGCAGCACGCGATGTTTCTTGCCGCCTCCGCGACCGCGTGCATTCCGCCCAGGTGCGGATCCAGCAGGCAGTACCGGCTTGAACAGTCCACACTCATCGCGATGCCGGTTTCCAGGCCTTCATCGTTCTCCCGTCCTTTTACCAGCCCGCCTTTTACCCGGATGACGGCGGCGTCCGAGCCCGGCAGCACCACGGTATTCGTCCTTACCATATGATCATACTGCTGCCAGATCTTCCGTTTGGATGCGATATTGGGGGCGCTCAGGAGCCGGATCAGGACTTCATTATAGTCCGTGGGCAGCCCGATGGAGCGATGGTCAAGCCTCTGGAGCCCGTCTTGCCAGGGGGGCCTTTCATAAGGCCGGTCATAGAGCGGGGCCTCGCTCGAAATCTTGCTGGCCGGTATACGGGCGACCGTCCCGCCATTCCAGAGGACGCTTAAAAATCCGTCGTCCGTCACCTGGCCCACCACAACGGCCTCCAGGTCCCATTTGCGGAATATCTCCAGAAGCTCCCCCTCCCTGCCTTTTTTGACCACGATGAGCATGCGCTCCTGGCTCTCCGAGAGCATGAACTCGTAGGGTATCATGTCTTTTTCCCGCGGGGGGATTTTCTCTATGTGCAACTCTATGCCCGTGCCGGCCCTGCCGGCCATCTCGGACGAGGATGACGTAAGCCCGGCGCCGCCCATGTCCTGGATGCCGACGATGAGGTCCCTGTCCATGGCCTCCAGGCAGGCCTCGAGGAGGAGCTTTTCGGTGAACGGATCGCCGACCTGGACATTGGGTTTCTTCTGGTCGGCGTCATCCGTGAACTCCTCGGAGGCCATTGTCACGCCGTGAATGCCGTCCCGGCCTGTCTTGGAGCCCACATAGATGACCGGATTGCCCGCCCCGGAGGCCGAGCCCCTGAATATCTTTTCCCTTTTTACTATGCCGAGACTGAATACGTTTACAAGTATATTGCCCGCATAGCAGGGATGGAAGTAGACGTCTCCTCCCACGGTGGGCACGCCGATGCAGTTTCCGTACCCCGCGATGCCGGAGACCACCCCTGAGAGCAGGTGCCGCTGGAGCGGGTCGTCCAGGGAGCCGAAGCGCAGGGAATTGAGACTTGCCACCGGCCGCGCCCCCATCGTGAAGATGTCCCGGAGTATCCCCCCCACGCCGGTTGCCGCCCCCTGGTACGGCTCGATAAAGGAGGGGTGGTTGTGGGATTCCATCTTGAAAACGGCGCAAAGACCGCTCCCGATGTCTATTATCCCGGCGTTTTCGCCCGGCCCCTGCACCACCCACGGGGCGGACATGGGAAAATTCCTGAAGTGTATCCGGGAGCTTTTATAGGAGCAGTGTTCGCTCCACATGACGGAAAAGATGCCCAGTTCGGTGAATGTGGGGGGCCTGCCCAGGATATCCAGCACCCTGGCGTATTCCGCGGCCGTCAGGCCGTGCTCCCGTATGAGTTCTTCGGTTATCTCGGGTTCTCTCAAATCGAGACCATTACGGGGGAAGGAGCCGCCCCGATAAAAGAGTTTTTTTTAAGATACCTTCAATCAAAGATACCTCAAGGGCCCCCTCATGCGAACTATCTATTTTATCACAGGAGACGGGTTAAATGCCCGGCCCGGCAATTTTTGGTAGTGGGTCAGTTTGCATTTTGCCAAGCTACGGCGGCAAACGCCCCTCCCCCCCTCCCATGAATGGGGCATATCTGCCTATCCCCATCGCCCATTTACCTGCCTGCCCTATTCATTCGGGGGCGGCCGTTCCGGGCGTAACCCAAAAGATCCATTTAAACGCTTGAAAGAGCGATCACCCCGGTTTTTTCAGACGCGCCGTCTCTCGCCCGTCGGCCTTTCCCCTCTTTCATAGAACAGGCAGCTATGGGCTGCCCCCTCGCAATCATCAAAACCATGCAGACGGATTCTTTTCCCGGCGACAGTGGGCGTGTATCTGCCTGTCCCTTGAAGAAGGGAGCAAGGACGGATACGCAGCGCCGCATCCTGCCAGCCCTTTGCGCTTCGCCCTGAAGACGATTCAACTGATCCTCCGGGGATACGGCCGGAACCGCCAAAGGGGTCCCCAAAAAGCCCGCAGGCTTTTTGGGGCAGGGGCGACCGGAATGAAAGGGGCGGGCGGATACAAACGCCCCCGGATAATATCGGCCCGTGGATAACCGAACTGTACCACTACCGGATTTTTCGGGGTAGACCTTACTTCGGGTATATAAACGGGTTCCCGCTCAGGACGGCGTTGAATTGCGGGGGGCTGCCCGTAAGCTCGAAGACCGCCGTGCCGCTCTCGCTGTCCTTTTGGCCCCCCTTCGTCCAGACCCCTTCCCATGCCACGGTCACGTCCATGGTCTGCGGGGTTGTCGCATCGATCCACTTCATGGTGAAGGCAAGGCTCACCGAATCGAATTTTCCCAGGCTGGGCGCTATCTCCTCATATCCTTTATAGGTGCTCACAGCCCTTATGATGTCCGGGTCCTTCTGGGTATAGCCCTCCCGGAGGGCCTGAATCAGGCGGTTGGCATCCCTGTAGTAAACGGCCCCCTCGGGGACCGGCTTTATCTGCTTTTTAGAGCAGCCCGCCGCCCCAAGCAGAGAGAGGGCGAAAACAAGCAGGACCGGAAGGGATGGGGACAGGAGAGACCGCGCCGCGGGAGATATTTTCATTTTTCCTCCATTTCAGGTTTCAAAAAAAGTATTTCATTATCCACAAACGGGGCCGCGCGGGTCAATATCCGCCGGATATCCGCTCGATATACGCCCGTTGGGGCCTTTTCATTTTACCCGCGCCCGCAGTTTTGGTATCCTGATATTATAGGCTGAGGAGTTTCATTTTGTGGTGGAGTTAAGAGATATAGTGTTCGGCATCCAGGGGCTTTTTTCGAAGCTCATCGGGCTCGCCGGACTCCTCGCGGAAGGCGTGCTCCGCTCAAACCCGGCCCTGCCGGATGAAGCGGACCTGATATTGTCTGGCGTGCGCCGGCTGGCAGGGGACCTCTGCCGGGAACTGGCCGCAAGCGCGGCGGAAGAGCCCGCGGCCTTCAAATACATTTCCATCCCCGGCCATATGGAGCGGATCTGCGACCATTTCGAGGATCTGAACGGGCTTCTGAGGATGAAGGCCCTCCAAAACGTTCACTTTAGCGACAAGGCCTCCGATGAGATACATTGTCTGTTCGGGAGGCTTGCAGACATGTTTTCAAGCGCCTCCGGCATGCTTCCCGGCGATGGCTCCGGCGCGGGCGGCGATGCCATTATCGCGGGGCATGTCAATGATGCCTGGCTTTCAGTCCTTAAAAGCGCGGGCGATTTCGCGGCCCTCCATGACGAGAGGCTCAGGGAGGGGATTTGCCTTCCGAAGGCGCATTCCCTTTACCTGGACATGATCGAGGACATAAAGGCCATCGCGTGGCATCTGAATGGGATTACACGGGAGGCCGGAGGCTAGGCCCCGGGCCGGGTCGCGACTTTCAGGGAATAATATCCGAACAGCGTGCTGAACCTTTTCCGGACCCAGTCCGGGTACATCCGGTAGATGAGCCGGGCCTGCTCCCCATAGCCCAGGGCGCTCATCGCATCGGCCTTGTTTATATTGTAGATGGGGTCTGACGGATCGCCGTAGATCAGTATGTTTTCCACGTTCACTATCTCTCTGAGGACGTTTTTCTTGTCCAGGCTGTATTTTTTTATGATATCGGCGTTTTCGGCCCTGTTTCTTACGAATATCGCGGAGTTGTCGCCGATAAAGACGAGTTTCCATTGAGGGTCGTTTATCAGCGAGACCGAGATCGGTATTATGTAGCCGGATTCCCTGAATACCACCGGGACCAGTATGAAATTTATGTCATAGGCGTCAAGCTCCTGCTGCCATCCGGGGTAGCTCTTGAGGATGGCGTCGGCCGTGCGGTCGACGGAATTGCTCAGGGCCCGCCCGTCCACGAAGACCTTGTATTTGGGATAGAGGTCCCAGATCAGGAACCCGCCCCAGGTGTAGAAATTGTACATGGGCGGTTTTATATCGTTTTGTTTCAGGAATTTATCGGCCCGTATCGGATACCAGGGAGATACCCATTGCTTTGTCATGCCCGGCTTGAGCGCCCAGGCGTAGGACTGGGACGCGTACAGGCCAAACCAGATCGCAAGGACTATCACAATGACTGCAAAAAACGAGGGCGCGAGCCTGGGGCCCCCCGGCCCCTCCCTTTGACCGCCCCTCGCGCCCCCCTTTGCGCCGGTATTGCGCGGGACCGGACGAACGCCTTCAAAGATACCCAGCTCCAGGATGCTTTTGCCGTAGTAGAAGGTCATTATGATGATCGAGAACATGAGTCCCCTGGCGTAGTAATTGGCGAAAAAGGATATGAAGCACACCGTGAAAAACTCGGTAAGATCGATTTTTTTCCTTATCCAGTACTTGGTCAGCAGAAGGACGATCAGCGCCCCGGTAAAGACCCAGTAAAACATGAGCCACCGGTAGAACAACTGGCTGTAAAAGTAGGTAAGCGGCCTGTATTCGAGCACTACCCTGGCGACCCAGCCGGTCCCGGTGCGGGAACCCACCATGTGATGGATGTCCCTCACGAACCCGGACGCGAGGCCGTAAAGATATCCGGAGCTGAGGGTATATCCGTCCGGGTTCAGGCCGGTGGCGATCAGGGCCAGAAGGGCCCCGCCGAAAAAGAGGTAGTCCGGCCTGACGCGCGCGCCCTTCAGCCTGTTCCAGCCCAGGGTCGCGGCCTCGCCCAGGATGTAAAGAATTATTATCACCGCTCCTACGATAAAGCCGGCATGGGCATTCGCCCAGAAGACCATCAGAAGCACAAGGAGCGCGGCCATGAGCTTTTTCTTTTTGCCCCGCCTCATCTCCTCAAGGAGCATTATGGCCAGCAGCGAAAGCAGGAAGGATATGCCCTGCGGCCTTTCAAAGGAGTAGAAAAGCTCCAGGGCCAGCATGAGCGCTCCGAACGAGATCGTCCCGATGGCCATCCACGGCATTGCGCCCCTTTTAACAAGCCAGATGTAAATCGCCAGCATCGGCAGCACTATGAGAAGCCCCCTGAAGACGCCTACGCCCTCGTACCCGCCGACCCTGTATGCCAGGTAAAATATGACCTGGCCGAGCCAGTGCGCCCTAAGCCCCTGTTTCTGTGCCGTGGTGAGATGGGGGGTAGTGTAGGAAAAAACGTCCCGGCTGGGCAGCGAGTGAGTCTCCAGGGTCACCTGGCCGGTCTTGAGGTGCCACCAGAGGTCCGGGTCGTTGAGGCTGAAATTTGTCGTGATGCTGAAAACCCAGGCGATGAAGAGCAGGGCCAGAAGGTGCCATGCCCATTTCCCCGCCCGTTTCTCCCGGTAATTACCGGCCTGTTTCGCGACCGTAGACGTCATCGAAGCGTATTATATCATCTTCGCCGAGGTATTCGCCGCTTTGTATCTCTATTATCTTGAGCGGTATCAGGCCGGGGTTTTCAAGCCGGTGCTTCACGGCGACGGGTATGTAGGTGCTTTCATTCTTGTTTACACGGAAGATTTCATCGCCCCTCTGCACCTTGGCCATCCCGGAGACCACTATCCAGTGCTCGCTCCTGTGGTTATGCATCTGAAGCGAGAGCCTTGCCTTGGGTTTCAGGCAGATGTGCTTTATCTGATAGCCCGGGCCCTTCTCCAGGAGGGAGAAATGTCCCCAGGGCCTTTCCTCCACCGAGGGCAGCAGGTATTCGCCTTTCCCCTCCTGCTTGAGCTTTTCGACCAGTTTTTTCACCTCCTGCACCCTGTCCCTCGGGCATATGAGGGTGGCGTCATGGGTGTCCACGACCGCCATGCCCCTGAGCCCGATGGTGGCCAGGAGCCTTCCGGAGCTGAAGATTATCGAGCCCTCCGGCTCTATGTTTACCGAATTGCCGAGGACCACGTTGCCGCCGTGGTCCGCCCCCGTGACATCCTCAAGGGCGTTCCAGCTTCCTATGTCGGACCAGCCGAAATCCGACCTGACGACGCATACCCGTTTGGATTTCTCGAGGACGCCGTAATCTATCGAGTCCTCTTCGATAAGGCCGTAGGCGTCCTCTATGGCCTTTTGCTCCCGCGCGGTGCCCAGGTGTTTTTCGATCCCGGCAAATGCCTTGTAAAGGGCGGGCATGTGCTTTTTTATTTCTTCGATTACCGTCCGCGCGCTGAAGAGGAAGATGCCGCTGTTCCAGAGGTAGGAGCCTTCCGTCACGAACTCGCGGGCCTTTTCGATGCCGGGCTTTTCCACGAAGCGCTCGACCCTGAAGACGCCCTTGCCCCGGGCCTTGCCCGCTTTTATATAACCGTAGCCGGTCTCGGGCCTCGTGGGCACGATGCCGAACGTGACAAGCTTTCCGGCCTCGGCAAACGGGACGGCGGCGCGGATTGCGGAGATGAAGGCCGCGGTGTCCCTGACGTAATGGTCGGAGGGCAGGACAAGGAGCAGGGCGTTTTTGTCGGCCTTTCTTTTTTTGAAAGCGGCAAGCGCTATGGCCGGCGCGGTGTTTCTGCCCATGGGCTCCGTAATGACGTTTTGCGCGGGGATGACGTCCCTGGTCTGCCAGCGGACCAGTTCCGCCTGGTTCACAGTCGTTACGACGGTGAAATTGTCCGGCGGCAGCTCGCCGTCTAACCGGTCAATCGTGCCTTGAAGAAGCGTTTTTTCGCCGAATATGCGGAGGAACTGCTTGGGGAAGGTCTCCCGGCTCACGGGCCAGAACCTCGTCCCCCTGCCCCCCGCCATTATGACCGCATGGAGGTGCCTGTTCTTTCCGTTTTTTTCTTTGGGGGCCTTCGCCTTCTTGGCTGCGGCCTTTCCACTGCCTTTAACATCGCCCCCGGGTATGGTCATCCCTTTGCCTCCTTTATTTTTTGCAGGCCCAGGGCGCGCCTGAGCGAAGATTTTACCTGCCTCAGCCTGAGTCTCCAGGGCAGCCAGACGGCCTCTCTTATGATCTGCCCGCTCATCTTGGAAGAGCCCTTGGCGCGCTCCGTGAAAATTATGGGTATCTCTCTCACCCGCATCCCCGTGAGAAGGACGGTGTGGGCCATTTCGATCTGAAAGGCGTATCCTCCCGAGCGGATTTTATCAAAATCTATCCTCTCAAGCGCCCTCCGGCTGAATGCCCGGTAGCCGCTGGTCATGTCGCTCAGGCTGCTGCCCAGTATCGAGGAGGCGTAAATATTGCCGAATTTGGACAGCAGCAGCCTCTTGAAATCCCAGCCCAGCACGCTGATCTTCCCCCCCATGTACCTGGACCCGATCACGAGGTCCGCCCCCTTGTCCGTCTCCTCGATGAACCTTGAAAGGTCGGCCGGGTTGTGCGACATGTCGGAGTCCATTTCGACAAGGCAGTCATAGCCCTCCGCCAAACCCCAGCGGAAGCCGGCAAGATAAGCGGTCCCGAGCCCCAGCTTGCCGGCCCTGACCATGACGTGGACCCTCCGGTCGCGTCCTGCCCACTCCAGGGCTATCTGCGCCGTGCCGTCCGGCGAGTTGTCGTCTATCACCAGGACGTCGGCCTGTGGCCGCGAGAGGATTTCCGCCAGGACCACCGGAAGAGTTTCCTTTTCCATGTAGGTCGGCAGTATCACGAGGGCCTTTCCCATACCTTAAGGATCGATTACGGCGTTCCGGCGTCTCCCTCCCCCAGCGCCCACAGCCGGATGGCCTCTGCGAGGGCCTCCATGGTCGCCTTCGCGGGCATGATCCGGGTCTTCAAGCCGGCCTGTTCTATCTTTTTCGCCGTCACCGGCCCTATTGCCGCTATCGAAACCCCCTGGAGCAGGCTCCCCGCATCCGCGCCGAGTATTTCCATGAAATTCGTAAACGTGGCCGCGCTTGTAAACGTGGCCACGGTTATTTTGCCTTCCTTCAGGAAGCGCTTCAGCCTCTTGCCCCTGGCAAGCGGTTTCACCGCCCTGTACGCGGCCGGGACGTCCATGACGCCGCCCATGCGCCTGATTTGCTCCGGGAAAATCTCCCTGGCCTCCTCGGCGCGGGGAAGCAGGAATCGCACGCCGTCCAGCCTTCCGGAAGGATAAAGGCCGGTAAAGGCGTCTATCAGCCCCTCGGCCCTGAACTCTTCGGGCACCAGGTCCACATTAAGGCAGAACCGCCTGACGGCCTCCGCGGTCTTCGAGCCGACGGCGCAGATCCTGGCCCTGATCGAACGGATGTCCATGCGCAGCTCCCTGAACCTCTTGAAAAAGAATTTTACCCCGTTTGTGCTTGTGAATATTATCCAGTCGTAGGAGCCCGCATTGCCAAGGGCCTCGTCCAGGGGCTGCCAGCTTGCCGGCGGCACGATCTCAATCGCGGGGAATTCCACGATCTCCGCCCCCAGGTCCTCGAGCGAGGCAAACCCCGGAGTGGAATGCTCCCTCGTTACGAGCACGCGGTGGCCGAAGAGGGGTTTGGTCTCGTACCACTTGAGTTTTTCCCGCAGCCTCACGACCTCTCCCACGACCATTACGGCCGGCGGCTTTATCTCCGTCTGTTTCATCCGGCCGGCGATCTCCGCCAGGGTGCTCGTTATCGTCCTTTGCTCCGGCCTCGTTCCCCACCGGATGACGGCGACCGGGGTCTCGGGGGGCTTGCCGTTTTCGATCAGCTTTTGGACCAGTTCCCCGACGTTTTTGACGGCCATCAGGAAGACCAGCGTGCCCACCCCCGTGGCGATCTTTTGCCAGTCGATGGAGGAGCCCTGCTTCGTGGCGTCCTCGTAGCCGGGTATCACGGCAAAGGAGGAGGAAATCTTTCTGTGGGTGAGGGGTATGCCCGCATAGGCCGGGGCCGCCACCGAGGAGCTTACCCCCGGCACTATCTCGAATTCAAGCCCCGCATCGACAAGCGCGCAGGCCTCCTCGCCGCCGCGTCCGAAGACAAAGGGGTCGCCGCCCTTGAGCCGGCAGACCGTCTTTCCGTCCCTGGCCCTGTCTATGAGGGTGGCGTTAATATCATCCTGGCTCATCGTGTGATGACCGCCCCGCTTGCCCGCGTATATGAACTCCGCGTCGCTCCGGACGTAACCCAGCACCTGCGAGTTCAAATGGTAATCGTAGACGACCACGTCGGCCTTCCCGAGGCACCTGGCCGCCTTTATCGTCAGCAGCCCGGCATCCCCGGGGCCCGCGCCGACCAGGAAGACTTTCCCTTTTTTATTTTTAACCATGGTGCATTGATTTTAACACGCACGCCCGGAAATCCGACAGTGGGCGGGTTGATTAAACCCTCTTTTTTATGTTAAAAATTATTATCCTTGAAGGCGCGTAGCTCAGGGGGAGAGCGCTACCTTGACACGGTAGAGGTCTGGGGTTCGAAACCCCACGTGCCTACCATAAAAAACAAGGGGCTGGTCCCGCAATGGACGGGGGAATTGGCCCCTTTTTCATTATGAGATGTTGCTTTTTTGTGTTTTTTGTTCAAGATGAAAATTATAACCTACCGTTTTTAAATGATTTTTCCAGCCCGCCTGTTCAAGCGTTCAACAAACGCCCCGGCCCGGGCGGCCGATCGCATGCCTCGCCGTCTCTCCAGTCTTTTTTCATGCCTTGCCCCCACTTGCAAAATACAAAATTCCTTTCCGGCATCAGCTTTTGATAAACACTGCCTGTCCCATCATAATTCGCCGGGCCGCAACATTGTCCATATAAGCAGTTTATAAAATATGTATCGGGGGGAAATCAGGCGAAGGCAAGGCGAACCGCCCGAAAAGAAAACCCGGCTTATACCGATGCTCCCCCGGAATTTGATATTTCCGGTTTGGTATGCCGTCATGTAAGCAAATGAGCCTGACATATCCCATAGTCCTGGCGCAGGAAGACAGCAAGTGGTGGGCTTACTTCCCGGATTTGCCCGGCGTGTACGGTTCTGGCGGCAGTGAGGCCGAAGCAAAAAAAGACATTGTTGAGGCCCTTGAGCTTTATATTGAAGACATCGTGGAGGAAGGCAAACCCATACCCATGTCTCACATCAAAAAGCTCGGGACGGACCAAATCCATATAGCTGCCTCCTCGTAAATGCCCACCGTCAAAGAGGTTGTGACCTTTTTAAAGGGGAAAGGTTTTATCGACAAACGCTAGCGCGGCTCCCACCTGGTCTTGCATCATCCGGAAACAGAGAGGTGGTCCCCGCGACCACCGCAAAAAGGAGGCTTTCAATCCCAGTCCCACCCGCCAGTGCCATTCAACAACATCCGGTCTTGGAGGGACTTCAAGGCGATTACGAAATCGGCCACGGGTACAGAGACGTTTGAGTTATAGGCGTGTGCAAGCTCATAAAGCCGGTCGCTGATCGGAACAGGAAAATAATCCGCCCGTTCTGGTTTTCGAGTTTTGCCGGAATTCCATTTAGTTCAAGAAAAGCTGCGGTCGAAATGTCGAGGGTTGAAAACGTCTTTTGCGTGTCTTTGTTTCGCGCCATGTCTATCTCCTTTCACACTGCCTTGAAAAGAGTAAATCAAGATGGCTAGACTGATGGCGGGCAAATAGTCAGAAAAATCACAGGGGTTTTTTTATAATCTGTCTTATTCGCGATATGGAAGGAGTAACAATAGTGAGCTTTTTTTTCAAATTATCGGCAACCTGAGACTTGCTCAAAGCTGGCGTCCTCTTCCAAATGGCTTCAGCTTCGCCCTGGATTGCGATCCAATCGTATTTGCTTGTTCGGGCTTTGCCACCCTCGCTTGCGCTCTCCAATACTTTTTGTCCGCGCTTGACATGAGGTTCGTCTTTGAAAATTTTTGGCACATAATAGCGGTTAATAATGCCTGAATCGCGATTGCTGGCTTTTTTGTAAAACTCTATTTCTCTCCATAATATATCGGCTAACGCTTCCGGGTTCGTCTTGATATAAGCAAGCTCCGCCCTCTCGGTATCGGCACACAGGGCGGATAAATCCTTGGCCCGATGCTTTATTTTTTTTCCAAGGATAAGCCTGATTTTCTTTGGATAATGCCTTCCGAGATACTGGGCTTTGAACAATTCCAAATTCGATTGCGAAAATTTTCCATCGATAGAATCCAGATATTCCAGAAGGGCCACGGCGCAACCATCAGGGCGGTTGCGGTCTTTTGTATGGGGCAAACTATCAACAAAACGCTGGACTGCTTCTCTTTTCAGCCTGTCTAAAATCGCCTTTACAGCGGGGTCCATCCTTTCTATTTTCATTTCCCTTGATGCCTCCCAAGCGACAGTGCTTTGATAAGATAAAATATAGTCAGGCAATATTCAATAGAGTGAACATGCCCCGTAAACAGCTTAAAGACAATGTCGGCCTGGGTGCGCTGGTTTCCCATATGGTTTTCCGTGGGCATGGGGAGCCGCCTTGTCAGATTATTTTCCCACGGATTTGGTAGAGACAATAAACGTAGTTTGTTTCTTTGTGAAAATGTCCGATTCGATAACTTTGTTGTCTTTGTGACTTTGTCAGATTTCGGGGCGCATGCGGCGAAGCACTGGCTGGAAAGGGGGGCTGACGGGCTAAAAACCTCACAAGTGTTAAAGCAGGCGGGGAGGTCTCGGCCGGTTCGATCAATCCTCTTTTTTGGACATTTTTTACACGTTTTCCGAAAGGCGACTTAAAACAGTCAGTGACCCCCTTTTTCGCCATCTTTAACCAATTGATTTCAAAAGAGAAAAAATTCGCAAAATTGACGAGTGAGCAACTGTGTTTTTAGTCAAGGGCTACCTGGGACATGATATAACCGTCTTGCCAAGGAGTCCGGTTTTTCATTATGACGTTAAGGGTGCACAGCAATTTGCGCATACAGGCTGTCAGTGCGACTTTGGGTTTCTTACCTGCCTCTATGAGGCGACGGTAGAAACGGCTGATGGCCGGGTTGAAACGAGAGGCGCTGATGACGGCCA
>JAJYGJ010000104.1 GCA_021790695.1 Nitrospirota bacterium
CTCTCCCCCCTTCGCGAGCGTCAGCGCTTTCAACACAAGTCTCGCCGCCTCTCCGACCGTCATGACAAACCTGGTCATTCTCCTGTCGGTTATCGTAAGGGGCCCGCCCTTTCTGATCTGCCGCATGAAAACGGAGACAACGGAACCGCGGGAACCGATTACATTGCCGAAGCGCGTGCTGCTGAAAATCGTGCGGCCGCCGTTATTGACGGAATTGGCCGCCGTTATGAGCCGTTCCCCCATGAGTTTCGTGGTCCCCATGACGTTGGTGGGATTGACGGCCTTGTCGCTGCTGGTAAAAAGGACATGCCCGACGTTGCAGGCCGTCGCGGCCCTGATGACGTTTTCGACCCCTATTATATTGGTCTGCACCGCGTCGAACGGATTATATTCCGAGAGGATCACGTGCTTGAACGCCGCGGAATGAATCAGTATGTCTATGCCCTTTGAAAGCTTGCTCAGCTTTTCCCCGTCCCTGACGTCCCCAAGGTAACAGGAAACCCCCCTGTCCCTGTATTCCTCCATGAGGAAAAAAAGCTCCGTCTCGTTATTGTCAATGAGCCTCAGTTCAGCCGGACGCATGGAAAAAAGCTGCCTTACGATCTCCTTTCCGACGGTCCCCGCCGCACCGGTAATCAGTATCCTTTTGTCCCTGTAAAAGTCGATCATGCGGTTTTTCCCTTCCCCTCCGGCGCGAACAACTTCCGCTTGAGCGTTTCGCGAAGCACCCTAACGCCCGGGACCCGGCCCATTGCCCGGCTTAGCGCCGACCGCGGCCGCGAGGGCATCCGCCCGTACAGGGCGCGAAGAAAGTCCTTCCACCACGGGAAGCGCCCCTTGTAGACGCGTCTCTCGAAGAGCCTGTAGGCCCTGCGTATCCGGCCGCCGGAGAAGCCGGGCAGGTCGAGCACCGCCGTCCGGCGCTCCCTCGTCGTGGTACTGACGGAATCTTTTATGAGGCCCTCCCGGAGGCAGGTCCTGTAGAGTTCGGTCCCGGGGTAAGGGAAAAAAATGCTGGTGCAAAGGTTGTCCGGCTGGCAGAGACGGTTAATGCGGACCGTCTCCATGTGATCAATCTCGGACTCTCCGGGGATGCCGATCAGATTATAGACATTGACCATCATCCCGTGCCTCCTGGCCATGGCGGCGGCGCCCAGAAATTCATCGTTTGTATAATTTCGTTTCAGGACCTCGCGGCGGACCCTTTCGGAGCCCGATTCGAGGCCTATGTTTATACTCTTGAAATTTGCCGCCTCGAACGCCGCAAAGAGGTCATCATCCACCGACTGCCGCGAAACCCGGAAATTGCACCCGTAGGAAACGGCATTGCCTATCGACCTGTTAAAGGCGGCGAGCTTCCCGCAAAGATCAAAGGTCCATTGCTTCTCCAGGGCTATTGATTCCGCTTCAAGAAAGATCCGTCGCTGCGGACCGGAGTGGTATACGGAGGAGATTTCCCGGATGATGTTTTCCGGCGACCGCATTCTCACGTATCTTCCCCCGGCGACCCTCCGGATCGCGTGATTTGAACAATACGTGCAGTCGAATGGACAGCCGCGTCCGACAAGCACCACCGTCTCGTCATTGGGATCGTCTTTTATCCACGGCCTCCACATCTCGCGGTCGGGAAAAGGCAACCGGTCCAGGTCGCGGATGAAATCGCGCGCTTCCGTCCTGCTTATTTCCCCGCCGGGGGACTTCAACCACAGGTTCGCTATCCCGCCCGGCTCATGCCCCGCGTCCAGCCGGGTGCACAGTTCAAGGATGGGATATTCCCCCTCGCCCACGCACAAGACATCGAAGGGGCCCCTGATGACATCCTCCGGATTGAGGGTCGCGTGCACCCCGCCGATGGCGTAATACCTGCCCGGCCAGTCCCTCCTGGCGAGCGCGGCCGCCTTTTCAACGAACGAGTACTGGGAAAAAACGGCCGTGAAGCAGACAACGCCGGGACCGAATTCCTCCATGTACGAACCGATGAGACGCGCGCTTTTTTTCAGGTTTCCGCTGCTCAAGACAAGGAGCTTAGTCTCATGGCCGTGCGCCTTCAGCATGGAAGAGATATAGGAGACGCCAAACTGCATCTTGGCCCACGACCCCAGAAGTCCCGATGAAAATTGGGAGCCGTCGGCCGAATCCACGAACATGATTTTCATCTTTTTTGTTTTTTCCCCCTTTTAGAGGTCCCTGATCCTGTAAAATTTCAGCCCGGCCGCCGCGGCATGTTCCAGCACGGACTCCATCCTGGCCGGGGGCGTGCAATAATCTCCCGTCCCATCGGTGGTCCTGTGCGCGAACAGCAAAAGGGTCTTTTTATTTTCCATCGCCTTGTCTATGGCCATATGAATCTCTTCGAGGCCGTTGGCGTATATATTGTCAATGCCCGCGGCGTAGAGGAGCCCTCCGGCATGTCCGCAATAAATCTGCCTGAAGTCCACGAGCCTCTTTTTTTCGCCGGTGCAGACCACTCCCCTCACATGTTTGAAATATTTTAATAGCGCGGCATCGATGCGGGGAGCGCGCACCCCGTACGGATACGAAAAAGTCACGGGCGGAAAACCGCGCCTGGCCATGGCGTCGATGCCCGGTAATATCTCCGTTTCCAGGTACTTGCCGAGCGAATTTCCGGCGATGAACCTGCCCGCGCTCAGGTGCCTCAGGCCATGAAAGGCGATTTCGTGTCCGTCGTCCCGCAGCGCCCTTAATTTTTCAACCGCTTGCTCCGGCAGGAGGTCGAAATTGCTTACAAAAAACGTCGCCCTCGCGCCGAATCTGTTGAAGACGTCTCTCAATCGATACCATTCATCGACATATGCGTCATCAAAGGACATGGCCAGTCCGGCCGCCCTGCCGTTCGAAGACATCACGGCCCCAAGGCGATTGAATGACAGTTTAATTTTGGCCATGCCCGCTCTCAGGGCAAACATTCCTCATCTCCTCCGAAATGGGTGCGCCGGGCGCTTAAAAGTATGTTCGGGCAAGGCCGGGGGCATACAGGCCTTCATTGCGAGGAGCGCAGTCGCGTGAAAGAAGCCGCGTATGCCCGCGCCATCCTCTCTCTGGAATACCGCTGTGCTATCGTGTCACCGGCCCTGACGGCCATCGCGTCATAGTCGAGCCTGCCGGACAGGAAATCGAATACCGCGCCGGCGTATGACCCTATGAGGTCGCCGCCCCGGCTGATCAGTCGCCCGTTGCGCTTGTCCTCCACTATTTCATGTATGGCCCCCACATCGGTGCTGATGACGGGCACTTTCATGAGCATCGCCTCGAAAATGACCAGCGGGATGCCTTCGTTCAGCGAGGCGACCAGAAGCAGATATGTGTCGGCAAGCAATAGGGCCACTTCGTCCTCGCCGAGCATGCCGGGCAATATGAAGCGGTCCGTCATGCCGTATTTTGCAATGGCCTCTTTGACCTTGCCCATGTCCTCCCCGTCGCCCGCCATCACGAATTTCAGCCCGGGGCCGGGGTTTCTCTCCAGAATGGCGTTTGCTATATCGACAAAGAGGCAAGGAAGTTTCTGCAGGGAAAACCTTCCGATGAAGGAGATTATTTTCGCGTCAGGCGGTATGCCGAAGCGCGCCTTGAAACGCCCCTTTCCCCGGTCCTCCGGCCTGTACCTTGACAAGTCGATGCCGTTATAAATTGTCTCCAGTCTTTCCGCGTATTCACGCGCGACGCCGAAATTTTCATATTCTTTTGTCATGAAGTCTTTCAGCGAATTGCTGATTACTATCCGTTTATCCAGGTACGGGATCGTCCACTTGGACGTCTCCGTCGTCCCCCACATCCCCTCCATGTGAAGTATGTCGAGGGTTTTGAGCCGCGGGAATTGCTCCTTCAACCTGGGCAGGACATGGTATCCGACGTATGAGTTTGAAACGACCGCCGTCTGAATATCGAGCCTTCTGACGATGTCGCAGAAATACCTGCCCCATACGCCAAAGTCCTTCATCTCCCATTCGGGCACTATCACCGTGCGGCAGCAGGCCTCGAATTGCCCGCGCCACACGTTGTTTGCAGGCGAAGTCGCGGCGATATGGAATCTGAAGGGCCCCTCTCCCATCCCCCTGATGATATCCAGATTGACACGGGATACGCCTCCGAGCCCCATGTCGCGGACGATGAAAAGGATGTTGCCTCCGCGGTCTTCACGCCGGACGCCGCCGGGCGTCCCGATGTCGCGGGTTGCCCCGGCCAGCCTTCGCCTTAGCCGGATAAAATGGATATAGTCCGCGGCCAGGTCCGGCGGGCGCCGGGCTATCTTCAGCGCATTGACGAAAGGCGCCGGCAGGACCAGACGCGTGAAGGATTTCATCAGAAGCAGCCAGGGCGCCTTGCGGAAAGGTTCCCTCATCAGGGCCAGTAAAGAGCATTTGAGGGCGCCCAGATTCCGTTTCCCCTTATACAGATCGAGGGCCCTCATGAAATAGCCCGGCCCGCGCGTGATCATTTGGCGGTCAGACCCCCTTTTTTGAAAACGCTCCTCAAGGGCAGCCTTACCCCCCTGTACCATCTATAGGCGAGGCGCCTTTTCATACCGAGCGAAGAGAGGCCTTTTCTTTCGTAGTCGCCCCTTATCGCCGCGGGCATCGCCACGGCCAGATTCGCGAGATAGGCCGTCCTTTTCAGGGCATAAAAAATCCTCTCCCGCAACCGCTCCGCCATCTCCCTGCCGCAATAGCCGGATTTCAGGTGTTTTTCAAAGAGCATCAGATTGCTGTATTCGCAGATGAGGTTATTTGCGGCGTCGTCGCTCCACCGGGATTTATGTCCCCTCCGGTAATAGGCGATCACCCTGGGCACGTAGACCAGCGGCCCCAACTGCGCCAGCCGGGCGAAAAAATCCGTATCGGCGTTCCTCTGGAACCCCTCGTCGAACCATCCCAGACGCTCTCCATCCGCCCTTCGGAAGAGGGTGGCGCACGTCGCCAGCGATATCCGGGGCCACATAATGGCCTTATAGCCGTCTTCAATCAGTATGGGCTTGTCCCCCTTTCCCGGGACGTCAAGGGTGATCCGTTTGCCCGTCCTTGCGCCCGAGGCATCGATCATCTCGACGTCTCCGACGGCAAGCACGGCCTGCGGAAACAGGCGCAAGGCCTTATGGAGCCTGGAAATCCGGTCCGGCGCGATCAGGTCGTCATCATCGCTGATCGCTATGTATACGCCGCGCGCAAGCTGGCGGCACGCGACGTTCAGGGTGGGTATCACCCCTTTATTTTCATGACGGTAATAGCGGACTTTGTCCCCGAAGGCCCCAATGACTGTTTTGGTGTCATCAGTGGAACCGTCGTCAACGACGATTGCCTCGACTGGATCATAGTGTTGGGCCAAAATGCTTGAAACCGCCTGCCCCAGCATCGCCGACCTGTTGTGGGTGCAGGTTATTATGGATGCGAGCGGGTTACTCATGAATTGCTCTGATTGCGGCGTCCTCTGCCTGAAAATATTCCCCGCCATTGAAAACGGGCATCGGGAACGGTCATGCCGGGTGCATTCATTTTCACAGCGAGCAAACCTGCATCGAATACGGGATGAACCTGGTGTCCCACCTGAAAAGCGGCCTTACAACGCCGCCCATGTCCCGGGACCAGTCGCCGCGGGCCGAGCGCTCATTGTCGATGTTTTCCACGACCTGAATGGATATCACGTCTTGTTCATGAAATTCCGGCCGGGACGCCGCCGCATCTGTCCTGGTCAGTCCGGAAGATATGAATAACGTCCCCTCCGCCAAAAGGTTCCCGGGTATCCACACGGTGCTCCTGTACCGTCCCCTCGGGCGCGGGCGGCCCCGCCATGCCGCGTCGGTATCGTGCGCGTCGAATATCTCTATATGCTGCTGATTGAAGACATGATGATAGGGCATCAGCACATTGCGCGGCTCAAGCACATCGAATTCCATCTCGATCCCGAAGGTCTGGCTGACGTCAACCGCATCGGTGACCGCGCCGCCTTCCGTGATCACCCTTACGCCCCTCAGCCGCGCGAGATCGCTGCCGGGGGCCCTGGCCGGGTCGGGCCAGTCCCTGGACGCCGCTGTCTCGCACCCGCCGTTCAGGTACTGGTTGACGACTTTATGAGACGGCCCGTCAGCCAGCATCCTGCCGTCTTCGACAAGGATCGCCCTCTTGCACAAGCGCGTGATCGCGGGCATGCTGTGCGACACGAAAATGACCGTCCGCCCCGTCTGGCCGGCGTCCTGCATCTTGTTCAGGCATTTTTTGTGGAAACGCGCATCCCCCACCGCGAGGACCTCATCGACGATGAGTATGTCCGGGTCCAGATGGGCCGCAACCGCGAAGGCGAGCCGCAGGTACATGCCGCTTGAATAGTGTTTTACAGGCGTATCGATGAATTTTTCCACCTCGGCGAAGTCCACGATCTCGTCAAACCTCCGCCTGATATGGTCCCGTGTCATCCCAAGGATGGCGCCGTTCAAGTAAATGTTTTCCCTCCCGGTAAGCTCCAGATGGAATCCGGTGCCGACCTCGAGAAGGGATGAGACGCTTCCGCGGATCTCCGCGAACCCTTCCGTCGGTTCGGTGATACGGGACAGCACTTTGAGGAGCGTGCTTTTGCCCGCGCCGTTCCTGCCGATGACGCCGACCGCTTCGCCGGCCTCCACCTCGAAACCGATATCTCTCAGCGCCCAGATTTCCTCCCTGGCTCCCGCGGAACCGGAGGCCCGTCCCCCGATCAGGCCCCTGACCCTGCGAAAGGGCGCCAGCAGGCCGTCGCTGAGGGTATCCCGAAGGGTCCTGTAACTGCTCGTCGAGCGTCCTATCCTGAATTTTTTGCCGAGGCCGGCCGCCTTTATGGCGATGTCGTTCATGGTATTTTCCCCGTTTGGACGGCTACACCACGTCGGCGAAGGTCTTTTCCATGCGGCGGAAATAAAGCGCCCCGCTTACAAGCACCAGGCAGGCGGCCGCCGCGGAGACGAGGATCATGGGCCCCGGGGCCGTTTTAGCCCCAAGCAGCGCCCACCGGAAACCCTCCACCACGCCCGCCATGGGATTAAGACCGTAGATGATCCTCCAGGGCTCCTTCAAAAGGCTGCTCGGGTAGACGATGGGTGTGGCAAAGAGCCAGACCTGCGTCAAAAAGGGGATGACATAACGGACGTCGCGGAATTGCACATTCAGGGCCGAAAGCCAAAGGGACACGCCGAGGGATATGACGACAACGAGCGACAGCAGGAGGGGCAGCCACAGTATATTGACGGTCGGGACTATCCCGAAATAAAGCATCATGCCAATAAGCACCGCAAAGGCGAAGAAAAAATCGACCGCGCCCGTCAGGACCGAGGCAAGCGGTATCGCCAGGCGCGGAAAGTACACCCTTTTAATGAGGTTCGCGCTGCCCACCAGGCTGTTTGACGCCTGGCTCAATGCGTTTGAAAAGAATGTCCACGGCACCAGGGCGGTGAAACTGAAAATAGGGTACGGGATTCCGTCGGAGGGCATTTTGGCCAGCTTGCCGAAAAAAAGAGTGAAGACCACCATGGTGAAAAAAGGCTGTATGATGGCCCACGCCACCCCAAGCAATGTCTGCTTGTACTTCACTTTTACGTCCCGCCACGTAAGGAAATACAGAAGCTCCCTGTAGTTCCACAACTCCCCGAGCTTGAGCGAGACCCAACCCCTCGACGGCTCGACGCGTATGATCGGTGGTATCGGTTCCGGTTTCAAGTGTGTGCCTCCCGCAATTTGGCCGATGGCAATTTGGAAACGGTTTCAATTTTCAGCAGGCCCGGACGGGCCTTCTCTCCGGGATGAAATCGGGATACTGCCCGTCTTTTTCCGAAATCGCGGAGACCGGCAGCGGCCACCGCATATCGAAGAGCGGATCGTTCCACCTGATCCCCCTTGAAAATTCCGGCATGTAGAACTGGGTCGTCTGATAGAAGACCTCGGTGTTGTCCCTGAGTGTCATGAACCCGTGGGCGAACCCCTCCGGCATATAGACGAGCCTGTTGCTTTTCTGTGTCAGCTCCGCCGACATCCATTGCAGGTAGGTCGGGGAATCCGGGCGCAGATCAATGATAACGTCATACACGGCCCCCATCGTGCACCGGATGAGTTTGGCCTCGGAGTACGGGTCCTCCTGGTAGTGAAGCCCCTTCAGGGTGCCCCTTTTTTTATTGAACGAGATGTTCGATTGAACGTGTTTTTTATTTATCCCCAGGAGTTCGAATTCACGCCGGCACCATGAGCGGGCGCAAAAACCCCTTTCGTCCGCCAGTGTGTCGGGTTCGATGATAAAGACGTCGTCAAGCTTTGTCTTCACGAATTTCATTCGATAATCCGGTGGCTTTTTTCCCGGACGGGATGACGCCCCTGACCGCCCGGTCATTGCATCCGTGGGTATGGCTCCGCCCTTTCAGTTACATTCCGTATGGTTTGAGCTTTACGCGATGGACTCTGCTCCAAGGCATTCACACGGTAAATTGCAATTAGCGTGCCCGCGGCTCTCACATGATCCGATAGCCCGCGGGGACCGGGGGGGGCCCCCGGTAAAAATGTTTGACGAGGTCCCTGAATGTACGGTAATCGAGCGGTTTCAAAAGGCAACAGGAGTTTTTCAGGGCCTCGAGGGTCTTTAACAATTCCCCGTTGATATGGTCCGAAAGTACGATTACCGGCATGTCCTGTCCTTTCAGTCGCTCTAAAACCGCGCATCCAAAGGGATAACTGGTGATTGTCATGCCGACGGCGCCGGCGGAGAGCATCTGAAAAAAAAGGGAGGGATCGGCCCCGATATGCACATCGAAACCTTCCATGGCCAGAATGGCCTGACATATGCGTGAAAACCCGGTCTCATCGAATATGAATATGCTTTTGCCGGTCAAGTCCGCAGCCCTTGGCCCCTTCTCTTTTCATTTGCCTGGCAATGTATATTTTGGATACAGTATTGAAACATTTTTTTGTTTACCACGGTAACAGTGAAAGGACCGGAAGGTTTACCCTGTTTGCCCTGACGTTGCGTATGGCATGTTTTTTCGTCATTCGGGGGAGTTTTTATTATATTCAAGGATGAAACCGGGCTGAACGTTTATCAAAAGGCCCCGCCCAGCTTCTTGTAGAAGGACTTCCTCGAAATTCCCAGGACCTTTGCCGCCCTGGACTTGTTGCCGCTGCACTGGGCAAGGACTTTCCTGACCGCCTGGACCTCCAGTTCCCTCAAGGTCTTGGGCGCGGCGGACAACGGATGACGCCTCTTGAAACATGAAATTTCCGGCGGCAGCTCTTCCGCCGTTATCGCCTGGCCGGATGCGAGAACGACCGCCCGCTCGACCACGTTTTTAAGCTGTCTGACGTTGCCGGGCCATGTGTATTTTTTCAGTATTCCCATCACGTCGGCCGGGATGAGCAATCTCTTGCCCTCCCTCCGGCAGTATTCGTTCAGAAAATGCGCCGCCAGGACAGGGAGGTCCTCCGCCCTTGCCCTGAGCGGGGGCATGTTGACATGCACGACGTTTATCCGGTAAAAGAGGTCTTCCCTGAAATTCCCCTTTTTAACTTCCTCCCCGAGGTCGCGGTTGGTGGAGCAGACCAGCCTGAAATTCATCTTTATCCAGCGGTCCCCTCCGATCCTTTGCATCTGCCGCTCATCGAGGACCCGCAGGAGTTTGGCCTGGAGCGGGTGCCCCAGTTCGCCTATCTCATCGAGGAAAAGTGTCCCGGCCCCCGCCTTTTCGAACATGCCGATTCTCCTCGCGCAGGCGCCGGTAAAGGCGCCCTTCTCATATCCGAAAAGCTCCGACTCGAGCAGCCCGGCCGGTATCGCGGCGCAGTTGACGGCGACGAAGGGCATATCCTTTCTGGCGCTCCCGTAATGGAGCGCCCTTGCGGCCATTTCCTTGCCCGTGCCGGTCTCGCCGGAGATAAGGACGCTGCTGGCCGTATCCTTTACCGACTCTATCATCTCGGCCGCCTTCAGCATCCCGTCCGTCCCGCCGATGAGGCTCATGCGCCTCCGGCAGTCAAGCCTTGCCTTCAGGCTCTCAACCTCGCTCTTGAGCCGTCTGTGCTCCACGGCCTGTTCGAGCATCTTTTTCAGCTTCAGAAAATCCGGCGGTTTGACGAAATAATAGAAGGCCCCCTTTGTAAGGTCCTGCACGGCGGACTCGACCGTGCCGTATGCGGTAAGAAATATGACGGGCGTGCCCGGATGCCTCTCTCTTACGAAATCCAAAAACGCCGTACCGTCCCCGCCGGGCATCCTCAGGTCGGTGATCGCAGCGTCAATATTGCGCGCGCCCATGAGGTCCATCGCGCCCGCCACGTCCGGCGAGGCATACACGTTATAACCCTCCCCGGCGAGGATGGCCGTCAGCACCTTCCTCGCATTCGGCTCGTCATCGACTATCAGTATGTCGGCCTTGCCCCGGTTTTCCTGGTCCATATTATCCAACCGGGCGCCCGGGATCAGACATGGCTGATCTCTTCGGCCGCCGCCATACCCTGGAAGTTCGGCACCGCCTTTTTCATGCACGCGATCACATCGTCCGCGCGGAGGTCGCGGACGGCCTTTTCAAGCTCCTCCACCATGCCTTCCAGTTCCGCGTCCGAAGGGACCGAGGCGACCGCCATCCGCAGCTTTTCGTGAGAGGTCGGCAGTATCGTCTCGCCCGCGTCGAATAGCTCCTCGAAAAGCTTTTCGCCCGGCCGCAGCCCCGTAAACTCAATCTTTATCTCCTTGTGCGGCACGAGACCGGAAAGCCTCACGAAATTTTCAGCCAGGTCCAGGATCCTTACCGGTTCGCCCATATCCAGCACGAAAATCTCGCCTCCGCCGCCCGATGCCCCGGCTATCAGCACAAGCTGCATGGCCTCCGGTATCAGCATGAAAAACCTCCTCACCTCCGGATGGGTGACCGTAAGCGGCCCGCCCTTTGCAAGCTGTTCCCTGAAAATGGGCACGACGCTGCCGTTTGTCCCCAGGACGTTGCCGAACCTCACCGCGCTGAACTTTGTTGTGGAGGTCCGGTTCATGGCTATGGTCAGGAACTCGGCCAGGCGTTTCGTGGCGCCCATGACGCTGGTGGGGTTTACCGCCTTGTCCGTGGATATGGCGACGAAGCTCTCGACACCGTGCCGGGCCGAGGCGGCAAGGAGGTTCCTCGTGCCAAGGACGTTGTTTTTCACCGCCTCCAGCACGTTTGATTCCATCAGCGGCACGTGCTTGTAAGCTGCGGCGTGAAAGACTATCTGCGGGGCGTGCCTGGAAAAAAGGTGTTCGATGTACCGGAAGTCCTGTATGTCGCAGACGACGCTTGAAAGCCCCGCGCACGCCCCCCCGCGCTTAAGCGTCATGTCGATCTGGAAGAGATTGTTTTCATACCTGTCCAGGAGCACCAGGGCGCAGGGATTATACTTCATGATCTGCCTCGACAGCTCGGTGCCTATCGAGCCGCCCGCCCCCGTCACGAGCACGGACTTGCCCTCTATGAAATCCCTTATGGATTTTACTTCGGCCCGGACCGGCTCCCTCTGCAGGAGGTCCTCCAGCGAAAGGGGTTTAATCCGCGAGGAGCCCTGCTGCTTCTGAAGGGCGGAAACGAGGTTTTCCTCCCCGATAAGGCCGAGCCTCATGAGTGTCGCGCCGAGCCTGTCGCCGTCCTCCTTCTGGAGCGAAAGGCCCGTGGCGAGCTGGGACTGGGTGATGAGGCCAAGGTCCACCAGCACCTGGCCTATTTTCGGGGCTATCGAGACGTCCCCGTTCAGGATGTCCTCCATGACCGGAAGTTTTTTCACCGGTATGTTAAAGGGCTTCGAAAAATCGTATATCTGCTTCAGGCTCTCGGTGCCGCAGGGAAGAGAGACCAGGATTTCATCCGGCATGTGCCTCCCGATCAGACCGGGAAGCTGCTGCCTCGTCCCCAGGATAGGCACGCCGTGAATGGAGAGCCCCCTTTTGTACCTGTCATCGTCGATGAAGCCCACGGGCTCGTAGGAATTCCTGTTGCCGTTCATTTTTATCTGTCTCACCGCCAACTCGCCGGCGTCGCCCGCCCCCACTATAAAAACCCGCTTCCGGGCCCCCCTGAAGACCGTATACTCATTGAATATCCGTATCAGGAGCCTGGTGCCGCCGGACATCGAGACGAAGACCATGAAATCGATCATGTAAATGGAACGCGGATATTCCGCGTCGCGGAAAATAAAGACCATGGCGGCCATGAAAAGGGCGCTGCCGGCGGCCGATGTCCAAAGGATGTCAACCAGGTCCCTTACCCCCGCATACCGCCACAGGCTTTTATAGAGGCCCGCGCGGAGATGAAAGAAAAGCCTGATCGCCAGGAGCAGCGGGATATAGGTGACAAACTGGGCCAGGTTTACGGGCGAAAGGACGGACTCGAACCTGAGGATGAAGGCAAGGTAGTTTGCAACGGCCGTCTGCGCGAGCAGGAGAAGGGCGAACACCAGGCGTCTCCGCCTTATGAGCCAGTTCCTTATGGGGCCGTAAAGGGCCGGGGATGAAAATGAAAAAAACGGACGTCCCGGGCGGACCCAGCTTTTAAACGCGGTCCTTATCATGACGCCAAGGTCCTTCGCGGTCCCGGCCGCCCGCAGGTAGTCCTTCGAGAGCCTGATCTTCTCGGGCAGTATTTTCCTGATGTATATGTCCTCGCTGTCGTCCGAAAGCGGCACCGCGTCCTGCTCCGAAATGAAGAAGAGGGAGGCCGGATCGGTCATGCCGGGCCGGACGGCCAGGAGGGCCTTGTAATCGTCCCGGAACAACTCCACGTATTTTCTGACCTCGGGCCTGGGGCCGACAAAACTCATCTCCCCCCTGAGGATATTCATCAACTGCGGAAGCTCGTCCAGTTTGTATTTCCTCAAAAACCGCCCGAGCCGGGTGATCCTCGGATCGCCCCCGAACGTGACCGGCAGCCCCTCCCGCCCGGCGCCCGCCCTCATCGTCCGGAATTTAAAGATGCGGAAGGGCTTGAAGTTCATGCCCATCCTCTCCTGCCGGAAAAAGACCGGCCCCGGTGTGTCACGCCGGATCATCATCGCGAATATGGCCATGGGCACGGCGGAGAACACAAGCACGGTGAGCGAGATGGCGATGTCCAGTCCCCGCTTCACGAGGTAGTTCCAACCGGTGATCGACGGATCCTTCAACCCGATCAGCGGCATCCCGGCCAGATTGCCCAGGTCCATCCGG
>JAJYGJ010000100.1 GCA_021790695.1 Nitrospirota bacterium
CGCGCTCAAGAAACAGTCCGCGGGCCGGCGCGGCCGGTCCCGCAAGCCTCCTGTCCCGCGATTCGATGATCCGCCTTATGCGCCCCGGCTCTATCCTGCCCCTTCCCGCCTCGGCGAGCGTGCCCACGATGTTCCTTGCCATATGCCTCAGGAAAGCGTCCGCCGTGAGTCTGATCCTGATGAAGTCCCCGCCCAGGCGAACGGTCATGAATTCGATATCCTGAAGCCTCGTTATTTCAAGCGCCAGGAGGTCCTTTACGGGCGTTTTCGCTCCGCAGCCCGAGGCCCGGAACGAGGAGAAATCATTTCTGCCCACGATCAGCGCGGCCGCTTCCCTCATTCTGCCCAGGTCCAGTTTATAAGGCAGCCCCCACGAGAAGGGCCTGACGAAAACGGGCGGATGGGGCATCGCGGCAATCAGGTAAAAATAGGTCTTTTTTACCGCGTCATGCCGCGGGTGAAACCCGGCCGGGCAGTCGCTTGCCTCGATCACCCTGATGTCCCCGGGCAGCATGGCGTTCAGGGCCTTTTTCACCGTCTCCGCCGGGGCCCTGAATCCGGGTCCAGCACGGAAAGCCGCCACCTGCTCCAGGGCGTGCACGCCGGCGTCCGTCCTTCCCGCGGAGACGACGGACGCCTCTTCGGATTTCAGGAGCTTTTTCAACTGCTTTTCGATTTCCTCCTGGATGGTGATGGCGGCCTTGCCCTTCCGCTGGCTCTGCCAGCCGCTGTAACGCGTGCCGTCATATTCGAGCAGAAGCTTTATCTTTCTCATAAGTTAATTATTTTAACGCCTGGCCATTCCTTGCATCAAATCTTCCTTGCATCAAGCCCCCATATATGGAGACTCTCCTTCCGGATTCTCTCCCGAGGGGATGGCCAAACGGCGGACCGTGGTACAGTTTGCTTTGCCAAGCTACGGCGGCAAACGTCCCGCCCCCCTCCCATGAATGGGGTATATCCGCTTGTCCCCGGAGCCCATTTACCTGCCTGCCCTATTCATTCGGGGGTGGCCGTTCCGGGCGTAACTCAAAAGGTCCGTTTAGCCGTTTTGAAGAGCGATCACCCCGGTTTTTCAGATGCGCCGTCTCTCGTCCGTCGGCCTTTCCCCTTGTTCATAGAACAGGCAGGTATGGGCTGCCAACATGGTGGGCGTGTATCCGCCCGCCCCTTGAAGAAGGGAGCAAGGACGGATACGCAGCGCCGCAGCCTGCCGAGCCCTTTGCGCTTCGCCCTGAAAACGATTCAACTGATCCTCCGGGGATACGGCCGGAACCGCCAAAGGGGTCCCCAAAAAGCCCGCAGGCTTTTTGGGGCAGGGGCGACCGGCATGAAAGGGGCGGGCGGATACAAACGCCCCCGGAATAATATCTGCCCGTGGATTAACCGGACTGTACCACTGCCAAACGGCGGGGGTGTTGCCGCATGTTATCATTTAGTTAATGAGCCCGGATGGTCCTCTGGTAAAGAGCATAAAGAGGAATTGCAATATCGCCGACGCCGCAAGCTGGGGGCGGTATTCCCTCTGTGGACTCCTGATGAGGCTTCGTGAGCTTTATTACTCCGAGCATGGCCTTCAGCCGTGGCGGAGGACGGAAAAGACGCGGATCTCGGAATGGATCGGCGCCAGGGAGGCCCTCTGGAGCGAAATTGACGGGGAGCCTTTCGGACGGATAGAGATGGAAGGGACGGACGGCGCGCCTCTTTACTTCGATCCGTTTGATCCGGCCGGCATCAACGCCATACTGGCCGACCGCATGATGGTTTACGGGGCCGGCTACGGGCCGGGCCTTCAGGCCACTTTTTTTCTTGCGGAGATCATCGGGCGCGAGAAAATAGACGGCCTGGAAATCTACACATGCGGCAGGGAATACGCGCGGGACCTTTCGGCCCCGCCCGCCATGCTTGCGGAAAACACCGTCTTTGCCCGCCTCGAGTCGAATGAAAACCTGATATGGCAGAAGTTCCAGGAATACAAGGCGAAACCCTCGGGTCTTCTTCATGTTGCGTTTTCCCATTACGGCCTCGCCTCCGGGCATGGGCGGCCCGCGGATGCGGATTCGGAGACGGACCCGGAGGCGGCGAGAATGCTTTCAGCCATCTCCATGGAGGAATTAAGGACGTACATAAAGCACGAGCTTGGAGAGGCGGCGGAACGGAAAAGACTGGGCCCGGCCTGGGCGGAGCTGCTTTTGGGCACGCGGGACGCCAGACACGCCGTTTTCCTGAGGGCGGTGAAAGACGTGCTTGCGGATACCTGCCCGGAGGGCATGCTGCGCCACATCGTGGATACAAGGAAAACGGGCTCTCTCGCGTTCTATGCCGCCTTCCTGGCGGGCTACAGAAAGCCGCTTTCGGCCAGGATGGAAAAGGCCATCGGCCTTTTCTTCGAAAAAGGAACGGAGGGTTCGCGGGATGGCTGGGCCGGACTCGGGAAAGCGGTGGGCGAGACACATGAAGAGACAAAGGCGATCGCCTCCAAAATCCTCCAAAGCGGCTCTCCAGCCCAATTGATCGGCGATGCCATAAAAAAACTGTCCCCGGCAGAGCCGGGATAGGCCGGAACCAACGCTGTCAGTTGCATAAATCCGGGATTCAAAAACATTCAAAACGTTGCTCGGGCAGCCAGGTTTACAGGCTGTTTCTGTTTCCCGAGGCAAACAGGAATTTGCTGCAAGTGTACTCAATTGCGGCATTCCGGAGGTAAAAATAAGGATAAAATCGGACGGCGTGCGCCGGCGTGACGGACTTTTAATGCGCGTGAAGGTCAATTTTGAGACAGGTTCCAATCTGCCCGCCGTCAATCTGTTAAAATATCAATAGAACCTATCCATGCCGGATATGATGAAAGGTGCCGGATATGATGAAAAGGAGAGGTCTCTAAAATACCTTCCGTAACGGGAAATATTTCCGGCCTCAAGAGAAGCGAGCTTGGCCTGCTCGAACGGGTATTGAGGAGAAGGGTCCCCGTGAAAGAGGTCGTAACTTACGAGCTTGCACGGTATCTGGCCTCGCTCTCCTTTCGCCTCGGGCGGCAGATCGGCGTCCTCATAGACAGGCGCGGCGCTGTTTTGCAGGTCATGGCCGGCGACGCCAAAGGCATATTCATACCGTCCCTGGAGGACCATCCGCTTGGCCGCAAGGCCCTGAGGGGCCTGAGGCTCATCCATACGCACCTGAACAATGACGCGAAACTCACCCGTGACGATTTAACCGATCTGGCCCTGCTCCGGTTCGACCTGGTTGCGGCGATAGGGGTGCGCGAGGACGGCCAGCCCGGCGCCCTTTCCCTGGCCCACCTTAGCCCCGGGGGCGATTATTCCCGGGAAGACGAAAAGGGGACAAAAAGGCATGCGGGCCAGAAGTTCGAGGTGCACGATTTCGGGGACATGGGCCGTCTTCGCTTCGATTTCCGGGAGTTCGTCTCCGCGCTGGAGGGCGAGATGGCGCGAAGGAGACTCTGGCAGCAGGATAAAAGGGAGCGGGCGATCCTGGTCGGCGTTTCCCTCCGGCCCCGGGGGCCGCGAGCGTACGGCAAACCGTTCCTGCCCGAATACGGGATCGAGGAATCGATGGACGAACTCAAGGAACTGGCCGGCTCCGCGGGCGTGCTGGTGCTGGACAGCGTTGTCCAGAGACCCAAGGAGATAAACCCCAAATACCTGATGGGCGAGGGCAAGATGAAGGAGCTGATAATCGACGCCCTCGACAAGGGCGCAACGCTTCTCATCTTCGATCAGGACCTGAGCCCCTCCCAGATAAAGGCCATAACCGGGCTTACGGAACTGAAGGTGATCGACCGCTCGCAGCTCATCCTGGATATCTTTGCCAGGCGGGCGGGCAGCCGCGAGGGCAAGGTCCAGGTGGAACTGGCGCAGCTTAAATACCTGCTGCCGAGGCTCACCGGCAAAGGCTCCGCGATGTCCCGCCTCATGGGCGGCATCGGCGGCAGGGGACCGGGCGAGACAAAGCTCGAGGTGGACCGCCGGCGCGTAAGGGACCGCATTCATTTCCTCGAACGCCAGTTGAAGGCCCTCGCGCTCGGCCGGGTGCAGAGGAAAAAAAGAAGGGTCGGGCGGGGAATGCCCATCGTGTCCATCGTGGGATACACCAACGCCGGGAAATCCACCCTGCTTAACGCCCTTACCGGCTCCGAAACCGCAACCGGCGAGAGGATGTTCGCCACCCTGGACACCGCAAGCCGTCGTTTGAGGCTGCCCGGAGGGTGGATAATCCTTACCGATACGGTGGGTTTCATACGGGACCTTCCCAAAGACCTCATCGCGGCCTTCAAGGCGACCCTTGAAGAACTGGAGGACGCGGACCTCCTCCTGCATCTCGTGGACGTCTCGAACCCGGAGTTTACCCGGCAGATGGACTCCGTATCCAGGATACTGGAGGAACTCGGGCTCTCGTCAAAGCCCAGGCTCCTCGTCTTCAACAAGGCCGACAGGATCACCCCGGATGAGGCCGGGGCCCTTTCCGCGCGATTCGGCGCGGTCTGCCTCTCCGCCCTGGACCCCTCCACCTTCGGCCCGCTCATCGCCCTTTTGAATGCCGCCGCGCTCGAAAGGGAAGTCTCTCCCGGGGCCCGCCCCGGCGGCGTATCAGTCTGAAGTCAACCGGGACTGCGATAGGGATTGCGCCGCAATCGGCCGCGATGAAAAAGACGCGAATGTAAAGGTATAATAACATAATGGAATTCGTCGCCAGATGGATCGCATGGGAGATCACGAGAAGGTGCAACCTGAGGTGCGTTCATTGCCGCTCCTCCTCGGAGGCGGAGGTGAAGGACCACCCTGATTTCCCGACGGAAGAGGCCTTCAGGGTGCTTGAGGATATCGCGTCCTGCGCCAAGCCGGTCATCGTCCTTTCGGGGGGCGAGCCCCTTTTGAGGGACGACGTCTTCGATATCGCCAGCCACGGCACGGGGCTCGGCCTGAGGATGTGCCTGGCCACAAACGGTATGCTAGTGACGGATGACACATGCGAAAAGATAAAAGGGGCCGGAATCAGGATCGTCTCCCTGAGCCTCGACGGTTCCACGGAGGCCGTGCACGACAATTTCAGATCGGTCAAGGGGGCCTTCCAGGGCGCCGTCTCGGCGGCCCGGCTCTTCCGCAGGCACGGGATAGAGTTCATAATAAACTCCTCCTTCACGAAGCGAAACCAGCAGGAGATACCGAAGGTCCACAGGCTCGCAAAGGACCTGGGGGCCACGGCCTGGTACATGTTCATGATAGTGCCCACCGGCAGGGGCGGGGAGATCCTGGATGAGCTTATCTCGAAGGAAGACTACGAGGACATCCTGAAGTGGCATTACCGGATGGAGAAGGACGAGAAGGACCTGCTGGTGCGTCCCACGTGCGCCCCCCATTACTACAGGGTCGTATTGCAGGAGTCGCGCGGGGAAGGGGCGAAACTCCAGAGAAGGACGCTAAAATTCTCCACCGGCGGGGCGAAGGGATGCATAGCCGGGCAGCTTATATGCCTTATCAACGTGGACGGAGACGTCCTTCCGTGCAGCTATTTCCCGAAGTCTGCCGGCAACATAAGGGAGCGCTCCTTCAAGGACATCTGGGAGGACTCCGGGCTTTTCCGCGAGCTGCGGGATTTCAAAAGCTACAAGGGCAAGTGCGGCTCCTGCGAGTACATAAACGTCTGCGGCGGGAGCAGGGGAAGGGCTTTTTCCGTGTCCGGCGTTTATGTGGCCGAGACGCCCTTGTGCCGCCACGCGCCCCTGAAGACGAGAGGCGGCCTTATCCATGAGGATTCGAAAAGAGGAGAAACAGGCGAAGCCGTGCGGTAAAAAGAAAAAGTAAAAAAATCCCGGCGGGGGCATAATAGATGAACGATACATTTCTTAAGGTTTTGAGGGGCGAAAAAGCAAAGACAACTTACACGCCCATCTGGATCATGCGGCAGGCGGGCAGGTATCTGCCCGAGTACAGGCAGGTGAGGGAGAACGTGGATTTTCTCACCCTGTGCAAGACCCCCGAGCTTGCCGCCAGGGTGACGATGCAGCCCGTGGACGTCCTGGGCGTGGACGCCGCCATATTGTTTTCCGATATCCTGATACCGGTCGAGGCCATGGGTATGAAGCTTGAGTTTTCCGAAAAGCACGGGCCCTCCCTGTCGGAGCCGATCAGGAGCAGGCTGCTTTTTGAAAGGCTCGCGATGCCCGACCCGGAAGACGACCTTCCGTTCGTCATTGAGACCGTGAGGATACTTAAATCCGTGCTCAAGGTGCCGCTCATAGGGTTTTCCGGCGCGCCTTTCACCCTGGCCACGTACATGATAGAGGGCGGGGGATCGAGGAATTTTCTTAACACGAAGCGGATGATGTACGCCAACCAGGGTCTCTTCGACGGGCTCATGGCGAAGATTACCGGCACCGTCATCTCCTATCTGCGGGCGCAGATAAGGGCGGGGGCGGACGCAGTCCAGCTTTTTGACACCTGGGCGGGCGCTCTCTCCCCGGAGGACTACAGGGTTTATGCGCTGCCCCATGTAAAGCGGGTGATAAGGGAACTGGCCGGCGAGGGGGCGCCCCTTATCTATTTCGTCAACGGGTGCGCGGGGCTTTTAAAAGAGGTGAAGGCCTCCGGCGCGGGCGCGATAGGGATTGACTGGAGGGTCGATATCGGCGCGGCGGTAAAAAAACTCGGCAAGAAGACCGTGGTGCAGGGAAACCTGGACCCTTGCACCCTTCTGGCGCCCACTGATGAGATCAAGCGGAAGGCCTGGGACATACTGGAGAAGGCGCAGGGCGCAAAGGGGCATATCTTCAATCTGGGCCACGGCATCCTGCCGGAGATACCGGTTGAAAACGCGCGCGCCCTGGTCGATATCGTGCACGAGTGGAAAGGCCGCCAGCAGCCCTGAATGAGCGGGGCCCCATAGGAGTTCTCCTTCTGAACCTCGGCGGACCGGACAGTCTGCGCGCGGTCAGGCCCTTTCTCTACAATCTTTTCGCGGACAGGATGATTATCAGGCTTGGGCCGGCCCCGCTCCAGAAGCCGATTGCCTGTGCGATTGCGGCCTGGAGGGCGAAGGCGGCGAAAAAGGCGTATGCGCTCATAGGGGGAAAATCCCCGCTGGCCGGGTACACGGGCGCGCAGGCGGCCGCCCTGGAAGAGGCGTTGAAACCCCACGGCGAATTCAAGGTCTCCTACGCGATGCGCTACTGGCGTCCGTACATAAGGGAAACGGCGGAAAGGATGCGCGCGGACGGCGTAAAAAAACTGATAGCCTTGTCTCTCTATCCCCAATACAGCATCGCCACCACGGGCTCCTCCGTCCATCGGTTAAACGAAGAGGCAAGGGCGCTCGGCTTGCGGGTGGGCGCGATAGAGCACTGGTGCGACCATCCGCTCTATATAGAGGCCCTGGCCGACACGATAAAAAACGGGATCGCCTCCTTCGGCGGGGGGGATGTATTCGTCCTTTTCAGCGCGCACGGCCTGCCCATGAAGATAGTCGAGTCCGGCGACCCTTACGTGCGGCATATACGCCGCACGATCGATGCGGTCCTCGAACGCTTGCCCCTTCCCCTTGAGCACGCCCTGAGCTATCAGTCGCGCACGGGGCCGGTCAAATGGCTTGCCCCCTACACGGACGAGATGCTCCGGCTGCTTGCCGGGCGGGGGGTAAAAAAGGTCCTTGCGGTGCCGGTCAGTTTTGTTTCGGACCACGTTGAGACGCTTTATGAGATCGACATGCTCTATAAAAATCTTGCGGAGCGCTTGGGCATCGAGCTCAGGCGCGCCCCCGCCCTGAATTCGCACCCGGGGCTCATTGCCGCATTCAGGGAAATGGTTTTGGAGAAGAAAAAGGAGCTGGGGTGGTAACTCGGGCTCAGACATGGGCGGGCAAAGGCGTTTCGCGGAAATTCGCCGGCATCGGCAATCCCGCCAAGGCGGGACTCAAGCCTATGTCGCCTGGCGTCAATTTCCGGGGGATGCATGAGAAACCGGAGGCCGGGGAAACGCGTTGAAGATAGCCATCGCGGGCGGCGGCATATCAGGGCTCTCCCTTGCATATTACCTGATTGAAAATAGCAGGGGCAAAGAGGGCGGGAAAGCCCGCGTGGCCGATCCCGTTGTCCTCGAAGCCGGAGACCGGCCCGGAGGAAAGATCAGGACGGAAAAGGCCCCGGGCGGATATCTTTGCGAATGGGGCGTAAACGGTTTCCTTGACAACCGGCCGCGCACGATTGAGGCGGCAGGAAACCTGGGGTTAAATGTATTGCGAAGCTCCGATTCCTCCAGGCGGCGGTTCATTTTCCTCAAGGGGGGGCTCAAACAGCTTCCCGAGAACCCGAAGGCCTTTCTGACCTCCGGCGTGCTGGGCCCCGCCGGCAAGATTCGCGTGGCGCTCGAACCCTTCATCGCCGCGTGCAAGGACGATGAGACACTGGCCCGTTTCGCCGTGAGGCGCCTGGGCAGGCAGGCATATGAAAATCTCATAGACCCCATGGCCTCGGGCATATTCGCGGGGGACCCGGAAAGGATGAGCGTTGAGAGCTGTTTCCCTAAGATCAAGGCCATGGAGCGCAAATACGGAAGTCTCATTAAGGCGATGATAAGCCTGGGGAGGCAGGCCAAAAAGGCCGGCAAGGGGCCGGTTGGGGCCGGTCCGGGCGGCGTCCTTTCTTCTTTTTCGGGCGGCATGGAGGAGCTGATCAATGCATTGAAGGCGGTCCTGGGCGAGAGGCTGAAGACGGGTTTCCGGGTGGACGGGATTGAAAAGCTCGCCGCCGGGGGCTACCGGGTCCATGGCGAGGGCGGCGGGTCGTTTGAGGCGGATGCGGTCGCGCTGGCCTGCCCCGCCTACGAGGCCGCACGGATTCTGAGGGATTTCGACCGGGACATATCCGGGCTTGTCGCGGATATCCGCTATCCGCCCGTTTCGGTCGTGAGCCTCGGGTTCGGGAGGGAAAAGCTCCCCTTTCCGGTGGATGCGTACGGCTTTCTGATACCGTTCAAGGAGGGCAGAAAGATTCTGGGAGTGCTTTATGACTCCAGCGTCTTCCCGGAGCGTGCTCCTGAAGGTCATGTGCTCTTGAGAGTGATGGTCGGCGGGGCCAGGGCGGCGTCGCTTGCGATGCTCGATGACGATCAACTCCTGGGCCTGGTGATGGGCGAGCTTCGGGGGATGCTGGGGCTCCGCGCGGAGCCCGACCTCGTGAGGATTTTCCGCCACGAAAAGGCCATCCCGCAGTATCCCCCCGGCCATGCGGAGAGGCTCAAAAAGCTCGAGGGGGCGCTTGCCGCCCACCCCGGCCTTTTCATGACAGGAAACGCCTTCCGGGGCATTTCCCTCAATGATTGTATCGAAAACTCCTTCGCCCTGGCGCAAAATATAATGGGATGCCCGCCCGGCAAATCTTGAACTTGAGATCACCCCTCGATAGTTCGCCCATAGCTGCTATAATGGGTTATGATAACTTTATCACGGCTGATTTATCGGGATAAAGAGATTTGGGGGCGGTAATTAGATGAGATTTGCCATAGGGACAGATCACGGCGGGTTTAATCTGAAGGGCGCCATAATGGAATTTCTGAAGTCGAAGGGCCATGAGGTGGCGGACCTTGGCGCCTATCGGATGGAGCCGGGGGACGATTATCCGGATTTCGCGGCCGCTGTGGCACGGGCCGTTCAAAGCGGGCAGGCCGAGCGAGGCATTCTCATATGCGGCAGCGGGGTGGGTGCGTCCGTGGCCGCGAACAAATGGAAGGGCATCAGGGCCGCTGTCTGCCACGACTGCTTCTCCGCCCATCAGGGTGTTGAGGACGACGACATGAACATCCTTTGCCTCGGCGCGCGCATAATAGGTGAAGAGGCCGCCAAGGAGTGCGTGGGAAGTTTCGCGGGGGCGAAGTTTTCAGGGGCCCCGAGGCATCTGCGAAGGCTGGAAAAGGTCAAGGGCATGGAGAAGGACAGGATATAGCGGCAAGTTGCCGATAAAAGCCCAGGGAGGACCCATGATTAAAATGGCGGAGATGAGGGCCGAGGGGGGCCCGCTTAGAAAATGCGCCGTGGATTTGCAGGAAATGGCGGTAAAGCCCTTTACGATGGTTATCTTCGGAGGGGCGGGCGACCTGACCATGAGAAAGCTCATGCCCGGGCTGATCCATCTCTTCGAGGACGGGGAGTTGGCGGCCGGCTTTTCGGTCCTTTCTTTCGGGTTGCCGGAGATGGATGACGGCTCATACCGCGACAACATATTGGGGGCGCTCAAACAGTTTGACCTAACGCCGTCCGGGGAGAACTGGAAGGCATTCAGCGAAAATCTCCATTATCTGCCCTCTTCCTTCGACGACGACGCGGGATACGAAAAGCTCTGCCGCAGGATAGAGGAGATTTCCGTCCGGGACGAATCGGGAAGGACGAACCTCATATTCTACATGGCCGTGCCGGCCGACGTAATGCCCATGATCGTGACGAAACTCAAACTATACAACCTCTGCAAGGGGCCGCACAATTCGAGGATCGTTGTAGAGAAGCCCTTCGGGCAGGACCTCAAAAGCGCGGTGGAATTAAACCGCATCCTTACGGGCGCCTTTGACGAGTGCCAGATCTTCCGGATCGACCATTACCTGAGCAAGGAGCCGGTCAGAAACATTCTTTTTTTCAGGTTCTCAAATTTCATCTTCGAGCAGATATGGAACAGGAATTATGTCGATAACATTCAGATAACCGTCGCCGAGGAGATAGGGATAGAATACAGGGCGTGGTTTTACGAGCGGACCGGGGTTGTGAGGGACATGGTGCAGAACCATGTCCTTCAGCTCCTGGGGCTCATAGCCATGGAGCCCCCTGTCGGCTTCAGCGCCGACTACGTCAGGGACGAGAAGACGAAGGTCTTCAACGCGGTCCGCATCTTTGAGGACGGCGACATAGACAGGCACTGCGTCCGCGGACAGTACGGGCCGGGCATGATAAGGGAAGCGAAAGCGGCGGGTTACAGGCAGGAAAAGGACGTGGATCAGGCTTCGCTTCAGAACACCTTTTTTGCCGCGAGTTTTTACGTGGACAACATGCGGTGGGCTGGAGTGCCCTTTTTTGTGCGCACCGGCAAAAGGCTCGCCAGGCGCATTACCGAGATTTGCATCGAGTTCAAGCAACTGCCTTTGCGCCTGTTCGGCCATCCGGCCCAGGGCGACATCGAACCCAATATCCTCATCTTCACGATCCAGCCGGACGAGAAGATATCGCTGAGGTTCGGCGTCAAGTATCCGTATTCCGTAGACGAAATCTTTCCTGTGAACATGGTCTTCGGATACCGGGACGACTTCAAGATGCCGGCGCGGCCGGATTACGAGGGGCTGCTTCTGGATTGCATAAAGGGCGACTTGAGTCTTTTTGTCAGGCAGGACCAGGTCGAGGCGATGTGGTCCATAGTCGATCCGGTCATCGCCAGGTGGGAAAGGGTCCCTCCAAAGGATTTTCCCAACTACAGCGCGGGCTCCTGGGGGCCCCGGGAGGCGCAGACCCTTATCGAGGAGGCAGGCCGCAGATGGCTTACCACCTGACGGCCGAAGCCGTCAGTGAATCGGCGAAGCCGTCAGTGAAATCATATGAGTCCGCCAGTGAAAGATACAGGCATACTGGTATTCAATAAAAAAACCGTCCTGGAGGATTATCTCGTCTTCAAATGGATGGAGATTGCCCGCAGGGCGATATCGGAGCGGGGCCTTTTCGCCGCCGCGCTTTCGGGCGGCAGGACGCCGGCGGGGTTCTTTCGCTCCCTTGCCGGAGGGCGTGACGAATCGGTCTGGCGAAATACCCATCTTTTCATGGTGGACGAAAGGATCGTCCCTCATGAGGACGAAGCCAGCAACTGGAAGATGATGGACGAAAATCTTTTCAGCCGTTGCCCCGTCCCGCGGGAAAATATCCATCCCATCCCCACCGGCTGCCGGCCCGAAGACTGCGCCCAAAGGTACGAAATGGACCTGAGGACTTTTTCTTTTTTCAAGGCGGAGGCGGCGGAGGGCGGCTTTCCAGTTTTCGATCTCGTGCACCTCGGGTTGGGGGAAGACGGCCATACGGCGTCCCTTTTCCCCGGAAGCCCCGTCCTGAAGGAAAAAAGTCGTCTGGCGGCGGCCGTGCCGGATGCATCGAGGCACGACAGGGTGACCCTCACATACCCGGTCATAAACAGCGCAAGAAATATCATCTTTCTTGTCATGGGGGAAGACAAGGCCGGAATCCTGGCGCGTGTGGCCGGCAAGGAGCGGGATCTTCCGGCCAGCGCGGTATTCCCGCAAAAAGGGCATTTGTTCTTCCTGGCCGACCGGGGCGCGGCCTCCAGGCTCAGGCCGGGCAGCTATGAATCTTACGTGGAATGAAGAAGGAGCAAATCGATCCCGCCATTGCGCGGAGGCCTGTACGTGTGCGCCTGAAATAAAAACTGTCCAGGGAGGTGGATGCCATTGCAGATAGGGATGATAGGGCTCGGCAAGATGGGTGAGAACATGGTCAGAAGGCTCATCAAGGGCCGTCACAAGGTGACGGCATACGACCGGATGCCTGAAAAGGTGCAGGAGGTGGTCCGGTACGGGGCGAAGGGCGCATCGTCCCTGGAAGAACTGGTCGCGGGGCTTGCCGCCCCGAGGGCGGTGTGGATAATGGTGCCCGCCGGCAAACCCGTTGACGATACCATCGACGCCCTGAAGAGCCTGCTCCGGAAGGGAGACGTAATAATAGGCGGTGGAAACAGCCATTATAAAGACGACCTGCGGCATGAAAAGGAACTTAAGGCCGCCGGCCTGAATTATATGGACGCCGGGGTGAGCGGCGGCATCTGGGGACTCAAGGAGGGTTACTGCCTGATGATAGGCGGGGACAGGAAACTCTATCGCCGCCTGGAGCCCGTCTTCAAGACCCTCGCGCCCAGGGACGGTTATATGCACTGCGGGGGTGTCTCGGCGGGCCATTTCGTAAAGATGGTGCATAACGGGA
>JAJYGJ010000143.1:0-4516 GCA_021790695.1 Nitrospirota bacterium
AAGCCGCTATTCTGGTATTCTTTTTCCTAGAAAAGCAAAGAGATAGCTCAAAAAAAGATCGCTCCAAAAATACCGGGGAAATTCCACTTGGGATGAGAGCGGCGAAAGAAAAGGGAGGTATTTTCCGCACACCATGATCTACGCCGGCCTTGACGCGGGCTCCGTAAGCGTCAAGCTTGTGCTTCTGGACGAAAAGGGCGCGAAGCTCTGTGCGTACTATGAAAAACACGGGGGGCGGCCGCTTGAGAAGGCCCTGGACATCATCTCGCGGGCCGGCCTGGACCGGGAAAGTGAAACCTCGTTAAGGATCACCGGGGGGGCGGGAAGGCTCATCGCACGCATACTGGGGCTTGAGCCTTTAAACGAGGTCGTGGCGCAGGCGGCCTCCACCCTGAAGCTCCATCCGCGGGCCCGAAGCATCATAGAGCTTGGCGGCGAGGACTCGAAGCTCATAATACTTACCGGGAATCCCGGCAACAAGGCGGGAGACCGGAAAAGGGGCATCGCGGACTTCGCGATGAACTCCGTCTGCGCGGCGGGGACGGGCTCTTTCCTGGACCAGCAGGCCGAAAGGCTCAATCTGACAATCGAGGAGTTTTCAGGGCTTGCCCTGAAAAGTGAAAGGCCGCCCAGGATTGCCGGCAGGTGCAGCGTCTTTGCCAAGTCGGACATGATCCACCTCCAGCAGATAGCGACCCCCGTGGAGGATATCGTCGCCGGCCTCTGCTTCGCCGTGGCCAGGAACTTCAAGGGCTCCATAATGAGGGGGAGGACGCTTCCGGGGCCGGTGGCTTTCCAGGGCGGGGTGGCGGCCAACCAGGGCATGGTGCGCGCTTTCCGGGAAGTTTTGGGCATAGAAGACCTCTTCGTCCCGGAGGATTTCGCCCTGATGGGGGCATGGGGCGCGGCGCTGAAGGCATCGGAGGAGAAAAAACCGGGCGGGTTTGACTTAAACAGCCTCCGGGAGTTCATAAGGCATGGGAACAACGATGCGGGCGGCCACCGGCCCCTGATCGTTGCAGGCGACGGTTTCGCAAAAAGGCATTTGCCGAACCTCCCGGCCCCCGCCCCCGATGGCACAGGGCCGGGAGCGGCGGATGAGGAGGCGATTGCCCATGCGGGGAATAATGGCGGTAGTGGCCGGAAAAGACGCGCGTGGCTCGGCATCGACATAGGCTCCATAAGCACGAACCTGGCCTTGATTGACGATTCGGGGCGGGTCCTGGCCAAGAGGTATCTCATGACCGCGGGCAGGCCCATTGAGGCGGTGAGGGAGGGGTTGAGGGGCATCGGGTCCGAGGCGGGCCGCGGGGTTTTCATAGCCGGGGTCGGCACGACCGGCTCCGGCCGGTACATGATCGCGGATTTCGTGGGGGCGGACATCGTCAAAAACGAGATAACCGCCCAGGCCGCCGCCGCCGCTTTTATCGAGCCCGACGTGGACACCATCTTCGAGATAGGCGGGCAGGACTCGAAATACATAAGCCTCCGGGACGGGGTGATCGTGGATTTCGAGATGAACAAGGCCTGCGCCGCGGGGACCGGCTCTTTTCTTGAGGAGCAGGCCGAAAAACTGAACATAAGCGTCAAGGACGAGTATGCGCGGTGCGCCTTCGGATCCGGGAACCCCCTGAAATTGGGCGAGCGGTGCACCGTCTTCATGGAAAACTCCCTCATGGCCAACCTGGGCAGGGGGGCGCAAAAAGACGACCTGCTGGCCGGGCTTGCATATTCCATCGTTCAAAACTACATAAACCGCGTGGTGGCCGCAAAGCCGATAGGCCAAAAGATACTCTTCCAGGGGGGTGTCGCCTTCAACAAGGCGGTCGTGGCCGCCTTCGAAAAATTCCTGGGCCGGCAGGTCGTGGTCCCTCCGCACCACGACGTCACGGGCGCAATCGGCATGGCCCTCATAGCAAAAAAGGAGCTGCCGGCAATCGCCGGCCGTAATGCTAAAGGCGAAAGCAGCTTCAAGGGTTTCGAGCTGTCCGAAAGGGGTTACCGTGTCTCCTCCTTCCAGTGCAAGGGCTGCCCGAACGTCTGCGAGATAAACAGGGTGAAGATAGAGGGCGAGGAGGGGCACCTGAGTTACGGGGGAAGGTGCGAAAAATACGACATCAGGCGGAAGAAGGCCGCCCAGGGCGGCCCGGAAAACCTCTTTAAGTTCCGGGAGGAGCAATTATGGGGGCCACACCTTGCCCGTCCCGATAACGCCGGGCCAAAACAGGGCGGGCCGGGTTATAACGCTTTGCCCGGCAGGCCGGCGGTCGGGCTGCCCTATATCTTTTATTTCGAGGACCAACTGCCGTTCTGGAGCGTTTTTCTGCGGGAGTGCGGCTTGGGCGTGGAGGTCTCGCCGAAGACAAACCGCGAGATAATCAACCTGGGGCTGGAGAGCGTCCTTTCGGAGGCCTGCTTCCCGGTAAAGGTGGCGCACGGGCATATCGGCTACCTGGCCGGCAAGGGGCTGGACGCCATATTCATCCCGAGCTTCATAAATCTTAATAACCCGGGAGGCGAATTCCGGGATGGCCAGGCCTGCCCGGAGACCCAGACGATCCCGTATGTGGCGGCCGTGGCGATAAAGGGGCTCAAGGGAAAACTCATAGCCCCGCCCGTCGATTTCAGCCGCGGCCGGGGCCACCTGCTGCGGGTCCTGAGGGACGCCCTCGGGCGGCGTTTCGGCATAAAGGCGGCAGTCCTCGGCAGGGCGTTGGAGCAGGCGCGGGCGGCGCAGGCGCTCTTCGAGGGGGCGCTTGTCCGGAAGGGAAGAGAGGTGCTCTCCGGTCTTTCGGGCAGGACCGTGGTCGTCATCGGCAGGAGCTATAACGCGTTTGACCCCGGCATGAACCTGGAGATACCGGAGAAGCTCGCGGCCCTTGGCGTGCCGTCCATCCCGATGGATTTGCTGCCGCTGGATGACATGGACATCGCCGGGACCTGGCCCCAGGTCTACTGGCGGAGCGGGCAGCGGATACTGAAGGCCGCAAGGCTCATAAAGGCAAACCCGCATCTTTTCCCGGTTTTCCTGGGCAATTTCTCATGCGGGCCGGATTCCTTCGTCCTTAAATATCTCAAGCGGGAGCTTGAAGGCGAAAAGCCGTTTCTGCACATAGAGATTGACGAGCACAGCGCCGACGCGGGGGCCCTGACCAGGCTGGAGGCCTTTCTGGACAGCCTGTCCGGGTGGGAAAAAACCGCGCGGTCCGCCGCGCGCCCCGCCCCGGCGGACCGCGCCGCCCCGGCGGTGCTCGGAAAGGGCAAAAAAGAAAAGCGGACCATCTATCTGCCCCGGATGTCGGACCATGTCTTTGCGCTCAAGGCCGCCCTGGAGCGCACGGGAGCGCGGGCGGAAGTCCTGCCCCCCTCCGACGCAAAGACCCTCGAGTACGGCGCCCGCTTCGTCTCCGGAAAGGAATGCTATCCCTATATGGTCACGACGGGCGATATGCTGAAGAAGGTCTATTCGGCGGATTTCAGGCCGGAGGAGTCCGCCTTCTTCATGCCCGGCGGCACGGGCCCGTGCCGGTTCGGCCAGTACAATGTATTTCACAAGCAGGTGCTGGACAGCATCGGGCTTTCCCATGTGCCCATCTTCGCCCCCAACCAGGACAAGGGCTTTTACGAGGACCTGGGCATAGTCGGAAGGGATTTTCCGCTTAATGCATGGAAGGGGATCGTGGCCATCGAACTGCTTATGAAGTGCCTGCATGAGACCAGGCCCTATGAGACGCGCAAGGGGGCGGCGGCCGGGCTCTATGAGGACTACCTGCGGCATATAGAGGATGCGGTCAGAGGCGCAAACGGAGGGCTTGAAAAGGTGCTTGCCCGGATGGCGCGGGATTTCGCGGCGCTATCCGGAAGAGGAAGCGGCGGGCGTCCGGCCAGACCCCTTATCGGGGTGGTGGGCGAGATATTTGTCCGTTCCAGCCGGTTTTCAAACGAGGACCTGGTGAGCAAGATCGAGGCCCTTGGCGGGGAGGTCTGGCTGGCCCCGGTGGAGGAGTGGATATATTATGTGAACCTGACGGGGCTCAGGAAGGCGCGCGTGACGAGGGACGTCTATTCGTTCATGCAGATTTCGATGAAACAATTTTTCCAGAAGAAAATAGAGCACAGGCTCCGGAAACCCTTCATGGGGATGCTTCGGAGCCTGCCGGAACCCGGCACGAAGGATATCCTGGAGAAGGCGCGGCCCTATGTGCACGATTCCTTCGAGGGGGAGACCGTACTCAGCATCGGCAAGGCGGTGGACCTGGCGGGCAGGGGTGTCGCCGGTATCGTAAACGCGATGCCCTTCGGCTGCATGCCGGGCACGATTGTGACCGCGCTTTTGAGGGGCGTAAGCGGGGAGTTTGGGGTCCCGGCGATAAGCGTGCCCTATGACGGGACCGAGTCCGCCACGACGATGCTCCAGCTTGAGGCCTTCATGGACCAGGCAAAGGACAGGGCGCAGGGCCGCAACGGGCATTAAAAGGGCCTGCGGCAGATTTATGGGGCTGGCGGGGCGTGTCTG
>JAJYGJ010000143.1:4526-12842 GCA_021790695.1 Nitrospirota bacterium
AGGCAGATACGGCCCCCAGATACCGGGGCGGGGCGTACCGCCGCTCCGGCTTTCATAAAATTGAAACTTTCCGTCTGCCGGGGTATAATTGAAGCTCCGGGAAGTCAGGTTTACAAGCCAGGGAAACCGGAATAGAATTCAGGCAAGGAGGTGATGAGGTGGGGAGTGTTGTCAAATGGCGCAAGAAGAAGATGTCCAAACACAAACATGGCAAGCTCAGGAAGAAAATGAAGTTCTCCAGAAGGAGCAAGTAGAAAGTGAAGGAAGATATAATCCTGAACGAGAAGATCGGGCTGCTTCAAAAGGAGCTGGGAATACTGGCCGACAAGCTCTCCGGCCTTGAAAAGTCCGTTAAGGGGCTGGAGGACATGGAAAGAGAGATGAAGGCCCTGAAACTTTTCCTTGGAAGGCATTATCCCGAGTTCAAAAAGGAATATCCCGCCATAATCGAGAAGATACATTCATAGCGGGCTGCTTCAAAAAATAAAATCCCAAACGGGTGTTTTCTATAAAACACTTTTTGATTTGAGGCAGCACGCTGGAACCCGCTTTTATTTGCCGCGCCGTATGACTTCCGGTTCAGTCCCGCCAGGGCGGGGCAGCCGGGAAAAAAAGCGGTCTTGAGACAGGTCCTAATCAAAACGCGTGACCATTATCCCGATGAAGGGCATCTTTTTAACGTAGTCCCTGAACAGGATTTTCACTACCTTTCCATTTTTTTTGTTTCCGATCTTTTTGTTTACGCTGCCGGCGCCCAGGCCGCCGGCAATTCCGCTGCGGCTTTCCGCGGAGGCATGGACCTTGGAGCCGTGAGCGTGAATCAGCCAGACATGTCCATGCCGGACTGCCAGTATGCCCATGTGCCCTATGACCTCCTGGGCGGCCCTCCTGCCGGGGTCCTTGACGAAAAATACGATATCGCCGCTTTTAAAGGCGGCAAGCGCGCCGTCTATTTCCTTCCGGGGCAGGACAAGGACTTTTGGGACCCCCATTTTCTGAAACCGCGCGGATGTCTCCAGGGACTCAAGGGGCTTTCCCAGGGAGGCCGTGATATTGCTTCCCCATTTGCCGCTCAGTATCATGTCCAGCCCGTACCTGTAGCGGTCCGCGTAATTGAGGACCTTTCCGTCCGGGCCGAGCCTGCCCTTCGTCCTGAACCTCATGGTGAGCGCAAGGTTTCGCGCCCCTTCCGGGGTTGAAGAAAGCGCAAGCTCGACCGCGCGGAAGACAAGGTACATGCAATCGACCCGGTCATCGGCCACTATCGCCTTTCTGGCGACGTAGAGGCCGATGGGGTCGGTGTCGTACGGAGTGCCCAGGAACCGCTCCGCGAAGAAGGCTATCCTCTGCCCGGCGGAGATGCCCGCACGCCTTTGAAGGCCCGCCAGGCCGGCCCTGCCGGAGGCGAAACCCCGGCACGGCAGGATGAAAAACGGCAGGATGAACAAAAAGAGGACGGCGGAAACGGCGGCTGGCTTCATGCGAGGACGGCCCATCGGCTATTATAAAAAATCCCCGGCCGCGGAATAAAGCCAAATTCCCGTTTCATAATTCCCGAAGTGTATAGTAGTATTTTTATATAACGTTTTTTAATGGTAAGGAGGCATTGTTGCGACATGAGTTCTGAGGACATGCCCGGGGCCGGCAAGCCGGACCCAAACCCTGGCGGGCGTTTCGAATTCAGGGAGTGCAGAAAAATCATCCGGGCTACCGGGAAGAAGGCGGGAAACCTGGCGGAACTGATGGAGGGCATTCGCACCGCGAGCGAGGGCTCGATATATCATCACACGCAGGAATATTTTTTCAAGGGGCACATAATCGAATACACGAACGATTTTGCTGAATGGGCGGGCCGGGCGCTGGAAGAGCGGGTGCTTTCCGAGAACCTCTCGAACATAGACCCTTTCCGGCACAAATCGGTCGAAAGCCTCAGGGGTGAGCTTTTGAATTCGATTGCCGCCTACCGGGAGAAGTTCGGCTCGCCGAGAAGGGTCCTGCCCGGCGAGGAGTTTCATTTCCAGGAATCGGTGACGATAGTCTTTCCGGCCGGTTTCAGGGCGTTGAACCTGGCCGAGTTCCTGATGGCGATGCGCTTTGTGGGCTCCCAATCCATCTATTATCATTTTTACGAGGGCAGAAGAAGACTGGAGGGGATGGACGATTTCTCCAAATGGATAGAGAAAGCCATGGGGCTTCCCGCCCTGGCCGCGAAGATCAGGGCCATAGACCCCTTCATGCACAGCATAGAGGGCGTAAGAGACCAGATCGTCAAGTTCGTCGAGGAGGCCCTGAGGGAGGAAATAGAGGTAAGCTCCATATGATAAGCCAATACAGGGGCATCGCCCCGAAGGGGCAACTGGAGCTTCTGAAAATCCTGGGAGACAAACTGGCGGGCAGGACCATTTTGAACGTGAATTCGACAAGGGCGGGCGGCGGGGTGGCGGAGCTTCTGCACCGGATCATGCCTATGCTTGCCGCCCTTGGGGTGGATGGGCGCTGGGAGGTCATAGAGGGCGACGACCGCTTTTTCGACATAACAAAGAAGATGCATAACGCCCTCCAGGGCAATGAGGAGCATTTCACGGAGGAGATGTGGGACCATCACGCCTGGATAAACGGACGAAACGCGGAGAACCTGGACCTTGAAGCGGATTTCGTCTTCATCCACGATCCCCAGCCCGTGCCGCTCATACGGTACAAAAAAGACGGTCACTGGATATGGCGGTGCCATATAGACATGTCCGCGCCGCAGCGGGACGTCGCCGCACGCGTAATGGATTATGCGCGCCGGTATGAGGCCGCCGTTTTCAGCGTGGCCAAATTCGCGCTCCAGATGCCGATCCCGGAGTTCATAGTGCTGCCCTCCATAGACCCCCTGAGCGACAAGAACCGCGAGCTTACGGCGGCGGAGATCGAGGAGACCGCCAGGAAATTCGATATACCGCCGGACAGGCCCATGGTGCTTCAGGTCTCCAGGTTCGACCGTTTCAAGGACCCGGTCGGGGTCATAAAGGCCTACCGGATGGTGAAAAAATACAACGACTGCGTGCTGGTGCTGGCGGGCAGCCCCGCCAGGGACGACCCTGAGGGTGAAGCGGTGCTCGCGGAAGTGCAAAACTTCGCCGACGGGGACCCGGACATCAGGATACTCCTTCTTCCGCCCTTCAGCGACAAGGAGATCAACGCGCTGCAGAGACTGGCCACCGTGATACTTCAGAAATCGGTGAGGGAGGGTTTCGGCCTCACCGTCTCGGAGGCGATGTGGAAGGGCAAGCCGGTGATCGGCGGGGCCGCCGGGGGCATCCCTCACCAGATAGTCCACGGCGTCAACGGTTTTCTCGTCTATTCGGTGGAGGGGGCCGCTTTCAGGACGAGGCAATATCTGAACAACGATGAAATGCTGAAAAGGATGGGCGGGGTGGCGCGGGAGCATGTCAGGAACAATTTTCTCATTACGAGACAGGTCGGCGATTACCTTTCCATCTGCCTGGGGGTTGAAAACGCCGGCAGTCCGGTCATAGATATCTTCTGAGAATGCCATGATTGACCCGACGCGCTGGGAGGACGGGCTTCAGGGCGCTTTTCCGGGCCGCGACGGAGTTTTCTTCAGGGTGTGGGCGCCCCTTTGCCGTGAGGTTTCCCTGAAAATCGTACATCCGGAAGAGGTTGTTTTGGCGATGAGGCCGGCTGCGGATGGTTTTTTCGAGGCGGATGTGGCGGGGCTGCGGCCGGGGGCGAGGTATTTTTATATTCTTGACGGGGAAAAACGAAGGCCGGACCCCGCCTCCCGTTTTCAGCCGGAAGGCGTTCACGGCCCCTCGGAAGTGACGGACCCCGCGGGCCATGGATGGACGGATGCGGGATGGACCAACCCGCCAATCGAGGACTACGTCATTTATGAGCTTCACACGGGCGCGTTCACGGCGGAGGGGACGTTCGGGGCGGCGGAAAAACGCATCCCCTACCTGAAGGAACTGGGCGTCACGGCGGTCGAGATAATGCCGGTGGCCCAGTTTCCCGGCGGTAGAAACTGGGGGTATGACGGGGCGTACCCGTATGCGCCCCAGAACTCCTACGGAGGGCCGGCGGGCCTTAAATCCCTGGTGGACGCCCTGCACGGTGCGGGCATCGCCGTCATACTGGACGTCGTGTACAACCACCTGGGGCCCGAGGGCAGCTATCTGGCCGATTACGGCCCTTATTTCACCGGCACATACAAGACCCCGTGGGGGGCGGCGATCAACTACGACGGGCCCGCGAGCGACAACGTGCGCCGGTATTTCATCGGCAATGCCCTTTACTGGTTCCGACACTTTCACATGGACGCATTAAGGCTGGACGCCGTGCACGGCATCTTCGACGCAAGCCCGGACCATATAATCAGCGAGCTTAAGGAGAGGACCGATGCGCTTGCCGGGCGGACGGGCAAACGGCTTTACCTCTTTATGGAGTCCGACAGGAACGACACCCGGTTCATAAGGCCCCGCGCCCTCGGCGGGTTCGGGGTGGACGCCCACTGGAACGACGACTTTCATCACGCCCTGCACGTGGTCCTGACGGGCGAGAGGGACGGCTATTACATGGATTTCTCCGGGGAAGGAGATCTGCTTAAATCCGTGGCCGAGGGCTTTGTCTATACAGGGCAGCGCTCCCGCTACCGGGGCAAAAGACACGGCAGCCCCTCGGCGGACATCCCGCCGGGAAGGTTCGTGGCCTTCAGTCAGAACCACGACCAGGTTGGAAACAGGCCCGGAGGAGACAGGCTTTCAGGCAGCCTGCCGCCCGAAAAGCTCGCGCTTGCCGCGGCCATGGTCCTTCTGGGCCCCTATATTCCCCTCATCTTCATGGGTGAGGAGTACGGGGAACAGGCGCCTTTCATGTATTTTACAAGCCACTCGGATGAGATGCTCGCCCGGGCGGTAAGGGAAGGAAGACGCAGGGAATTTCAGGCATTCGGCTGGAAAGGGGAGATACCCGATCCCCAAAGCGAGGAAACTTTTTCCCGCTCCAGGATAAGACCGGAGCAGAGGGGCGAGGCCTGGCACGCGGAGTTGTTTTCCTTCTACGGCAAGCTCATCCGCCTGAGAAGGAAGATCGCCGCCCTGAGGACGGGTTCTAGGGCGGGCATGACGGTCTGCCTCCAGGAAGACGTCCTGGTCATGACGAGGCGCCTGGATGAGGAAGACATCAACGCGGGTTTTTGTCTTCTGCTTGCCGGCTTCAACTTATCGGGCAGAACGGCCGGGATCGCGCTTCCCGCGGGGTTTCATCCCCCGACTCTCACTGAACCCTCACCCCGACCCTCTCCCGGCGGGAGAAGGAGCAATCCCGTCAAAGGCGGGGCGGAGGGCGGGGGCGATTTGCCGGCAGGTGATAATGCTTCGGGCGGGTGGAAGGTTTTACTCCCCCTTTCCCGGAAAGGGACGGTGGAGCGGGGCAGGCTTGCGCTCGGCCCTTATGAGACGGCCCTGTTGATATTCGCGGGTACGATTTCGATGGATGAGGGGGGTTCCGATTTCGGGTTCGATTTCGATGGATGACCGCCAGGTAGTCATACACGCCCACATGTACCAGCCGCCCAGGGAAAATCCATGGCTTGAGGCCATAGAGATACAGGACGGCGCTTACCCATGGCATGACTGGAACGAGCGGGTGACGGCCGAAAGCTACGCCCCGAACGCCTACGCGCGCATACTGGACGAGCAGAAGAAGATTATCCGGATCGCAAACAACTATAAGAATATAAGCTTCAACTTCGGCCCGACCCTTCTGGGCTGGCTGGCGGAACATTCAAAACCCCTTTACGAGGCGATTATCGAGGCCGACAGGGCAAGCGTCCGGGAGCGTTCCGGGCATGGCAACGCGATCGCCCAGTGCTATAACCATGTCATAATGCCCCTTGCCACGAGGCGCGACAAGATCACCCAGGTCATCTGGGGCATTGAGGACTTCACCCATCGTTTTTCGAGGCCCCCGGAGGGGATGTGGCTGCCGGAGACCGCGGTGGACGAGGAGACCCTGGAGATACTGGCCTCACAGGGCATCAAATTCACCATACTGGCCCCGCATCAGGCGCATATGGTAAGGGGCCCCGGCGCCTCCGAATGGACGCACGTGGACGACAACGCGCTCGATACAAGGATTCCGTACTCGGTCAGGCTGCCTTCCGGCGCGCGGATTTCGGTCTTCTTCTATGACGGCCCGGCGGCCAAGGGGGTCGCCTTCGAGGGGCTTTTGAGCGACGGGGTGCAATTCGCCGAGCGGCTCATGCGGATATTCTCCGATCCCCCCGCCGCGGGCCGGCCCGAACTGGCGCATATCGCCACGGACGGGGAGTCATACGGGCATCACAGCCGTTTCGGGGAGATGGCCCTTGCCTACTGTCTTTATCATATCGAACGGAACAATCTTGCGAAGATCACGAATTACGGCGAGTTCCTGGAGAAAAACCCCCCGGACCGGGAGGCAAGGATAAGGGAAAACACCTCCTGGAGCTGTTATCACGGCGTCGAGCGCTGGCGCGCCGATTGCGGTTGCAGCACGGGCGCGCACCCCGGGTGGAACCAGGGGTGGAGGACGCCTTTAAGAGAGGCGATGGACTGGCTTTCGGACCGGCTGGCCCGGAGTTTCGAGGAAAAGGCGGGGGCCCTTTTCAGGGACCCCTGGCTGGCCAGGGACCGCTACATAGAGGTGATCCTGGACCGCGCGGACGAGAACGCGGCCAGGTATCTGGGCGAACATTCTTCAAGGACGCTTTCCGCCGCCGAGCGCGTTTACGCCTTAAAACTCCTCGAGTTGCAGAGGCACGGCATGCTCATGTTCACAAGCTGCGGATGGTTCTTCGACGATATCTCCGGCATCGAAGCGTTACAGGTCCTCCAGTATGCGTGCCGGGCCATTCAGCTCCATGGGGACCTCCACGGCGAAGACCTCGAGGAAGGGTTCCTGCGGATACTTTCAAAGGCCAAAACCAATATCCAGGGAGAGGCCGGAGACGGCGAAGCCCTTTACCGCGCTAAGGTCAGGACAAAGGCCGTCGACCTGGACAAGGTCTCGGTGCACTATGCCATAAGCTCTCTCTACGAGGATTTCGCCCCGACGCAGGGCCTTTACTGCTTCGACGTGACAAGGCGGGATTATCAAAGATTGGAGGGGACGCAGGGCGCGAGGCTGGCCCTCGGCAGGATAAATGTGCGCTCCCGGATAACCGGCGAGGAGGGGGAAAACCGGTTTGCCGCCATGAGGACGGGCATCCACGATATAAACTGCTGGCTGTGCCGCTGCGAAGATGCGGGGTACGAGGAATTCAAAAAGACCGTCTCCTGCTACTTCCACAAGGGCGAGCTTTCCACGGCCCTGCGGGAGATGGACAGGTATGCGGATGGCGCCCTTTATTCCCTCAAGGACCTCTTCAGGGACAAGCAAAGGGAGATACTTTCGGTCACCATAAGCGAGAGGATCGAGAAGACCGAACTGGTGTACGAGCGGATGTACGAGCAGGACCGTTACCTGATGGCGCTCCTCGCGGATTTTGGCGTCCCCATCGCAAGGGTTTTTCTGGCCACGGCGGAATTCGCGCTGGGCCACGAGCTTGTGAAATCCATCGGGGCGGAGCCGCCGGACATGGAAAGGGCCGCGGGTCTCGTCCGCGAGATGGCGGGATGGGGAGTTCCCCCCGACCATGTGGAAATCGAGCTTCTTCTGCGGCGAAAACTCCTTGCCCTGCTCTCCCGGCTCGGAGAAAAACCGGGACCGGACCCGGACGGGGTGCGAAGGCTGAGGGGGCTTTTGAAATTCGCCTCCATGCTGCCCTTTGCCCTCAACCTCTGGGAGGGACAAAACGTCTATTACGGGATGGCCCGCTCCCTTTACCGCGAGCTGCGGGACGGGCATGGCCAGGGGGCGGACGCCTGGGCCGCGGAGTTCAGGGAACTGGGCGGAGACCTCAATTTCAATACCTCCGAGGTGTTTCATGAATAACGCCGGGGGCGCGGGCATGGTCCGCATAAGGGGCATTGAGGAAGCACCCAGGGGCGCGCCGGGCGCGCCGGAGATACCTCTTAGCACGTACAGGCTCCAGTTCAACCGGTTTCTTACGTTCGAGGCCGCCAGAAGGATCATACCCTACCTGGACGAACTGGGTGTGACCACCGTCTATGCGTCGCCTTATTTCAAGTCCATGCCGGGCAGCCTGCACGGTTATGACATAATCAGGTACGATGAGCTGAACCCGGAGGTCGGCACGGCCGGGGAGTACGAGCTTTTTACCGGGGAGCTTGCCCGCCGGGCAATGGGGCAGATACTGGACATCGTGCC
>JAJYGJ010000033.1 GCA_021790695.1 Nitrospirota bacterium
ATAAGGAAAGGAGGTGAACGAAATGGCGGTTGAAAAAGCGATAGGGTCCAACAGTCTCGTCGAGGTGATCGACAGGATACTCGACAAGGGCGTCGTGATAGACGCATGGGTGAGGGTTTCTCTTGTTGGAATCGAACTGCTCGCCATCGAGGCGCGGGCGGTCGTCGCCTCAGTAGAGACCTACCTGAAATATGCCGAAGCGATCGGCCTTACTGCGACGGCCGCGGCGGCATAGCCGAAAACCGAAAGGGGAGTGGGCTGATGGTTTCTTGCCAGGTCGCCCTCGATTGAGCGTGCCCCGCCAAGATTCCCATTAGGGAGTGAAACAAAGATGGATATCCAGTCACACGAACTCAGACAGCTCGCGTTGTTGACGGTCTCATCTCATGAATCGAGGATACATGCGGTCTGCAGGATACTTGATATGGTCCACGACGGCCTTGAGAACTTAATACGCATAAGGGACGAGATGAACAACGATATCAAGGAAACGCTGGCCGCCACGGAATCCCTGAGGCGAAAGGACTTCAACTCGATTATAAGAGAGGTGTTCGCCGGACAGGATGAACGTGAGCGGCAGATAAGGATTCTTTTCAAGACCTACCTGGAAAAACAGAAAGAGGCGGACGGGCTGGTTAAAAGGATGTTTTCCGAAAGGGGTCCGCTCATGCCCGGCGAGTTCAAAAGAACCATCCTTCGCATCCAGTTGGCCCACAATGAAATAGAGGAGGAAATATGCAAGCTGCTGAGCGACTTCCAGGCCGAGCAGACGGACACAGTGAAGTCGATCCGCAGTTTGTTCAATAAACCCGGAGGCAGGCTGCCTGATTTCCAGGAGATGCTGAAAGGCATTGAGGAAAAACAGAAAGACGGCATCCGGAGGGCAAAAAAATTGATCGAAAAGGCGGGAAATGAGAGGTTCGGACCAGACATCACGTTAGCGAAGGCGTGTTCGTAGAGAGATGCCGGGCGGGCCCGCGCCCCCCGGCCTTCCGCAAAGGAAAGGAGACAATGACATGGCGATAGCAGCCGACATAAAAAGACTGACCGAGGATATCACCTCATCGCATGATGCCAGGACAGGCGGCATAAACAGCCTGGTCGAAAATACCCATAGGATGCTTGCGGATTCCGAACGCCGCAGGATCATGGATTTCAAGACCCTGCACAACGGAATCACCGCCGGCGTCAGGCAGACGCATTCGGAGGTGGCCTCCATGCTCGGTTCATTCCGGGAATGGAACGTCCGGACGGCGCAGGACCTGAAAAAGACACTGGAAAGGGATATCGCCGGAATAAAGAGCGATGTGGCCGGGATAAAAAGGGATGCTGCCGGCTTTCTTGGCGGGACGAGGGCCGACCTGCGGGAGGCGTCGAAGGCGTGGAACCGCATGACCCTCGATATTTCCCGCGGCAGGAAAGGAAAGGCCGGCCGGAAGCAAAAAACCGCGGCTGCGCAAGAGGGCCGATAGATGGACCTGGAAGATATAACCACGGTGCTGGAGCCTGCGCCGTTCCCGGATTTCGTGGAGACGCGCTACATCAGGGACATCACCGACAGGGCGCTTACCTATATCAGGGCCGGTTTCCCGGTACACTTCAGGGGTGTCTCCGGAACGGGCAAGACGACGCTGGCGCTTCATGTCGCCGGCAAGATAGGCAGGCCCGTGGTTATGCTCCATGGGGACGAGGAGACATCCGGCTCGGACCTCGTGGGCGGCTCATACGGCTACCGGTTTAAAAAAGTGGTAGACCGCTTCGTCACGAAAGTCCTGAAGATGGAGGAGGACATGGTCAGGCGATGGGTTGACAGCCGCCTGACCATCGCCTGCAAACACGGGTTCACGCTCCTCTATGACGAATTCACCCGTTCGAGGCCCGAGGCCAATAACGTCCTGCTGTCGGTCCTGGGGGAAAAGATCCTCGATTTTCCCGGCGGGCACGGGGCTTCGGAGCAGTATCTCAAGGTCGACCCCAATTTCACCGCCATATTCACGAGCAACCCCGAAGAATACGCGGGCGTGTACAGGTCCCAGGACGCGCTCCGGGACAGGATGATAACGATGGACCTCGATCATTTCGACTTCGAGACGGAGGTGGCCATAACCGAGGCGAAGGCGGGCCTGCCGAGGGACGAGTGCGGCAAGATAGCAAACGTGGTCAGGGGCCTCAGGGAATCCGGGCAGTGCGAATTCGCCCCGACCGTGCGGGCCTCCGTAATGATCGCAAAGACCTTGAAAATGCTCGGCCGCCGGCCTGAAAAATCGGACGCCCTTTTTGCGCAGGTTTGCCGGGACATACTGGCGTCGGAAACGAGCCGGGTAGGCTCCAAAACAAACCAGGAGAGGGTGAAAAAAACGGTGACCGACCTGATCGATGCCCATTGCCGGGCGGCCGGGAGGGAAGAATGATAAGGGAGCGCTCATTGAAGGGCGCAAGGGATACGAAGGAGACCTCAGGAGGGAAGCGCCCCGGGAGCCGCGCCCCGGTCCCTGGCGGCACGGAATTCTTCATCCTCGGGAGACGGAAGGAGAGGCTGGAGCAGGAGAATGCCCTGCTCGAAAGGCGCATTACGGCAAACCGCAAAAGGATCGACGCGATGAGGGACAAGATGGCGAGGCTTGAGGGGAAGACGCGGCAAACCGAAGGCCCGAAAGCGGCGGGACAGGCGGGCGGGACGAGACTGAGCCGGATGACTGTGGGGTACTGATTTGCCGGCGCACTGATTCGCCAAAGGGAAGGAGACACGATGGCCGGAAAAGAGGAGAAAAAAGAGGACCTGGATATAGATCTGGGGGTCGTCAAGCTGAGCGCGGGCGGACTGTTCAAGGGGCTTGAAAAACTCGTGGACCTGGCGGCGAAGCTCCAGGAGGCGGGCGGAAAGATAAGCAAAGAGGAGGAGATGGATTTGAGCCGTTTCAGGAAGGGGATGAAGGCGGTCTACGGGGTTTCAATCAGGACGGCCGCGGGAGGCGAGCCCGTGGTGGAGACCTTCGGCAACTTTAAAAAGACCGGGGAAGGCCCGCTTCCCGAAGACGAAAGAGAGCCGCTGGTCGATGTCTTCGATGAAAAGGAGGAGGTCGTGGTTCTGGCCGAAATCCCCGGCGTGAGCGAGGAGGGGATAAAGGTCGGGATCGAGGGAAACCGGGTTGACATACGGGCGGAGGGGAAAAACCGGAAATACGGAAGACAGGTGGAACTTCCCTCCGGGGCGAAGCCGGAAACAATGACGACAAGCTATAAAAACGGGATATTGGAGATCAGGATTAAAAAGTGAACGCCGTTTGCGGACTCCTCGACCCGCCGCTGAAGCTGATACTGTTCGGCGGCAAGGGGGGCGTGGGGAAGACAACCCTTGCCTCATGCGCCGCGGTTTATCTGGCCTCCATGGGGAAAAAGACGCTCCTCATATCGACCGACCCCGCCCATTCCATCTCCGACAGCCTCGGGGTCGAGATAGGATGCGACATGAAAAATTCCGGCATCGGCGGGCTTGACGCCATCGAGATAAGCGCGGAAAAGGAGTTCGCGGCCTTCAAGAAACGATACGACATGGAGCTGAGAAGCCTTTTTGACACGGGCAGCTATCTGGACAGGGACGACGTGGATTCGATACTCGCCCTGCAGATGCCGGGCATGGACGAGGTAATGGGACTCAAACAGGTCATCGATCTGGTGATGGAAGGAAGATACGAAAAACATGTGATGGACACAGCCCCGACCGGGCATGCGCTAAGGCTCCTGCACCTTCCCGAACTTCTGGACGAGTGGATAAAGGTTGTCTCGAAGATGAGATGGAAATACAGATATATGGTGGAAAGATTTTCGGGAGGATACAGGCAGGACGCCGTTGACGGGCTTCTTGTCAGCATGAAAAAATCGGTCAGGCACATAGTGGAGATACTGAAGGACCACAAGGCGTGCGAATTCATCGTCGTCACCATACCTGAAGACATGGCGATCAGGGAGACGGCCAGGCTCATGGATTCCCTGAAGGGTTTTGGGATAAGGGTGAGGAATCTGATCATCAACAATATCTGTTCTTCGGCCACGTGCCCTTTCTGCATGGAAAGAAGAAGGTGGCAGGAAATATACATCAGGTCCGCGAGGGAGCGCTTCAACGATTTGAACATCGTCGAGGTGCCGCTCCAGCCGCGCGAGGTAAAGGGGCCCGTCGACCTTCGAAGACTGGCGGGAATCGCCTTTGCGGATGGGTGCCATACGATATGAAAAAGAGGCCCTGTCATGAACGCTCCCGGTGAAGGCATATCGCTCAAGGTGAAGGAGGCCCTTCCAAAGGACGTGGGCAGGGCCATAGCCAGGATGGACCCCGAAGACATGAAGCGGCTTGGCCTGGAGGCGGGCGGCATCATAGAGATTACCGGGAAAAGGAGAGCGGCGGCGAGGGTGATGCCCTGCTATCCGGACGAAAGGAACAAGGCGATCGTGCAGATAGACGGCATAATGCGGGAGAACTCCCAGACCGGGCTGGGTGAGAAGGTGAACATAAGAAAGGCGTCGCCGGCGGCGGCGCGCAAGATAACCCTTTCGCCCATGGCCAGGATCCATCCTCTTGACAAGCTCAAGGACATGAAGTACCTGGGCTCTCTTCTGGAGGGGTTGCCCCTTACCGGGGGGGACAGGCTCAGGGTAAGCTTTTTCGGAGCCAGGGCGTACGATTTCAGGGCCGGGGAGGTGCTTCCGGAAGGGATCGTTTTTATAACCCCCTCGACCACGATAAGCCTGGAGACGGAGGTCCCCGGGAAGCCGAAGCGCCTGAAGATATCATACGAGGACATAGGGGGGCTTCAACCCCAGATCAGAAAGATAAGGGAGATGATAGAGCTGCCCCTTAAATACCCCCAGATATTTGAGAGACTGGGGATCGAGCCGCCAAAGGGGGTTTTCCTTTACGGTCCGCCCGGCACCGGAAAGACCCTTATCGCAAGGGCCGTCGCCAATGAGACCGAGGCTTATTTCACCCATATAAGCGGCCCGGAGATAATGGGCAAGTTCTACGGGGAAAGCGAGGCGCGCCTCAGGGGCATATTTGAAGAGGCCGAAAAAAAAGCCCCCTCCATAATCTTCATCGACGAGGTTGACGCCATAGCGCCAAAGAGGGAGGAGATGGGCGGGGAAAAACAGGTGGAAAGGAGGGTCGTGGCGCAACTGCTGGCGCTCATGGACGGTCTGGAATCGAGGGGAGAAGTGATAGTCATCGCCGCGACGAACCTGCCTAACGTGGTGGACCCGGCTCTGAGGCGCCCGGGCAGATTTGACAGGGAGATCTCAATAGATATCCCCGACCGGAAGGGGCGGCTTGAAATACTGGACATCCATACCCGCGGGATGCCCCTGGCTGAAGACGTCAATCTGGAGAGGATCGCCGAGATCACGCACGGTTTTGTCGGGGCCGACCTGGAGGCACTGGCGAGGGAGGCGGCCATGTCGGCCCTCAGGAAGATACTGCCGGAGATAGATTTCCAGATGGGGGAGATCCCTTACGAAACACTGATGCGTCTGCAGGTGACGATGGCCGACTTTATGGAGGCGATGAAGGATGTGGAACCCTCGGCCATAAGAGAGGTCTTTGTCGAGGTGCCCGACGTCAGATGGTCGGACGTGGGCGGTCTGGACGATATAAAACAGGAACTGCAGGAGGCGATAGAATGGCCCCTGAAATATCCCGAGATGTTCGGAAGGGCCGGCGCCAGGCCGCCGAAGGGGATACTGCTTCACGGGGCGCCCGGGACCGGCAAGACCCTCATAGCCAAGGCCCTTGCCACCGAAAGCGGCGTCAATTTCATACCGGTCAAAGGCCCCAGCCTGATATCGAAATTCGTCGGAGAGAGCGAAAGGGCGCTGAGGGACATATTCAAGAAGGCCAAACAGGCCTCCCCCGCGATCCTCTTCTTTGACGAGATAGACAGCCTCGTGCCGAAACGGGACGCGGGCGGAGAATCCCACGTGACGGAAAGGGTGGTGAGCCAGTTCCTGACCGAAATGGACGGCATCGAGGAACTGAGGGGTGTAGTGGTCCTGGCGGCCACGAACAGGCCGGACTTGATCGATCCGGCCCTGCTCAGGGGCGGCAGGTTTGACGTCCAGATGGAGCTTCCGCTGCCGGATGAAAAGACGCGGTTTAAGATCTTCGAGATACATGCGAGGGGCAAGCCCCTGGCCGGCGATGTCGATCTGGCCGAACTGGCGGGACAGACTGAAGGCAGGGCGGGTTCGGATATCGAATTGGTCTGCCGCAAGGCCTCCCTTCTGGCCATAAGGCAATACATAGACCGGGAAATGAAAAGCGGGGGCCGGCAAATGAAGACAGGGTTCGAGATTTCAAAAAGGCATTTTGAGGAAGCCCTGCAGCTTCTGGAAAACCGGATCGCGGGGTATTAGCGCATGGACAGCAAATACGCATTCGGCGTCATTGAAACACCCGGGGAGAAAGCGAAATCGCCCCTGCCGGCGCCGGCCTACACCATCCCGTACAGGGATATTTCGGCCGTGGTAATGGACTCGGCCATGGTTGACCTTGCATCCATGCCCAGGGAGGCCTCGGCAAGGTACCTTCTGCGGCATCAGCAGGTGTTGGAGAAGGTCATGGCTTCGCACCCCGTGATACCCATGAAGCTCGGCACTTATGTTTCCAGTCACGCCGAGGCGGTCGATGTCCTGTTGTCCGGATATCGGGATTTCAAGGATACCTTAAGTGAAATAGGGGACAAGGCGGAATTCGACGTCGCCGCGGCATGGGCGGACCTGGATTCTCTTATCAGGCAGACAGCGGAGGAGAGCGAGGATGTCCGCGAGTTCAAGAGAAATCTCGCGTCGAAAAAGGGCGGCATAACGACAGAGGACCGGATGAAGGCCGGATACATGGTCAGGGAGGCCATGAAAGAAAGCGGCAGGAAAACGGCCGCGGTAATAACAAGCGCCCTTGCCGGGATCGCGCTTGCGCAGAGGCCCCACGCCCTCATGGACGACGGCATGGTCCTGAACGCCGCCTTTCTGGTTGAAAACGGGAAAAGAAAGAGATTTGACGAGGCCCTGAACGGCCTGGACGGGGCTTATCGGGGGCGAATAAATTTCAGGTGCGTAGGTCCTTTGCCCGCGTACAGCTTCTACACCGCCGAGATTAAAAAAGTCGGCGCCGGCGAACTGGACAAGGCGAAAAAATTGCTCGGCTTTTGGGATTTCCCGGCATACAGGCATGAAATAGAAAAGGCGTACAGGCGGCGCGCCCGCATGTGTCATCCCGATGCGGCCGGCCCCGCGGGGAGAAAAGGACAGGTTTGCCCCCATACGGAAATTCCGGAAATCGAGGGCGACGGGGAATCGGGCGGGATAAACGGATTCACCGGGATAAACGGGGCCTACAAGCTGCTTATGGAATGCAGCGGCCCCGGGACGCGCCGCAGAGAGGATGGAAGCGTTCTCATCGTGCGGATAAGGAAGTAAAGTGGAAAACACGGGAAAATACATCTACTGCATAATCCGGACGGAGCAGGAAAGGAATTTCGGCAATATCGGAATAGGCGGGGGCACAGGCGGCGGGGACAATGAAATAACGACGATCGGCCTTGGCGATCTGGCCATGGTCGTGAGCGATTCTCCGCTTGGCAAGTATCCGGTCAGCAGGGAAAATCTTCTCGCCCACCAGAAGGTGGTCGAAGAGGTGATGAAGGATTTCACGCTGCTGCCGGTGCGCTTTTGCACCATCGCGCCCGCCGCCGTCAATATCCGCAATCTCCTTGAAAGAAGGCGGAAGGAATTCAGGACGCTGCTCGGCCAAATGGATTTCAAAATAGAACTGGGTGTGAAGGCGATCTGGAGAGATATGGATTCGATATTCAGGGAGATCGCGGAAGGGGACAGGCGGATTGCGAGTCTCAGGCGGAAAATCTCCGGAGACGGCAGAACCGGCGTCCAGGCAAAGATGGAGCTGGGCAGAACGGTCGAGCGCGCGCTGGCGGAAAAAAAAGAGGCGGAAGCCGGCGCAATCATATCCGTCCTGAGGAGAGCGTCGTTTGATTGGAAGCCCGGCCGGGTCTCCGATGACAAGATGGTCATGAACGCCTCTTTTCTGGTCGACAAGGCAAGGGAGAGGGAGTTCGACAGCCTCGTGGAGGATTTCAGTGAGAACTACAAGGAAAGAATAAGGTTCATGTACGCCGGCCCCCTGCCGCCGTATAATTTCGTGAGCGTGACAATACATCCCGAGGAATGGGAAATATGAAGGGCGAAACATGCTCCTGGTAGACGACCTTCTAATGTTGCCCCTCAGGGGCTTCATCGGAATATTTAAAAAGATAGGCGAAATGGCCGAAACGGAATCATCGGATGCGGACCGCATACGGGAAAAATTGATGGAGGCCAGGCTCGGATTCGAGCTGGACGAGATCAGCGAAGAAGAATATGAGAAGCTGGAGACGGAGCTTCTGGCCCGCCTGAATTCCCTGAGGGAAAGCCGGTCATAAAGGAGGGATGGACATGACAATGATAATCGAAGAGGCGGATAAGGCGGTCATCGATTTCCTGAACAGGATACTTCACGCCGACAAGGACAAGATGAAGATCATCAAAACCACAAAAACGGACCGGGGGTGGACGGCGGAGGCCGAGGTCTTCGAAGAGAGCGGTTTCATAAAGAGCCTCGGGCTGCCCACCAGGGTGCAGGACAGGAATATATATACGGTGACGCTCGACGGCAACCTCGAGGTCATATCCTATGAACAGGTTGGCAGAAAGGGCGACATGGAATGAGCATGCCCGGTGGACCAGCGCCCGGGGACCTGGTATATCTCTTCTGCCTGGCCGATAAAATCCCGGAAAGGGTGACGGGATGCGGCGGCAAGGACCTGAGCTGTTTTTTTAACAAGGGCTTTTATGCGGTCACGGCCGGCGTGTCGGGCGCGGATTTCCGCGGGGAGGACCTGAGAAGAAACCTCAATGACCTCAAGTGGGTTGAGGAGAAGGTCAGGTTTCACGAGCGGGTCGTGGAAAAAATGATGGCGTCCTCCACCGTGATACCGTTTCAGTTCGGCACGGTCTTCGAAACGGAGGAAAGCCTGATGAAGATGCTCTCTGAACACGTCGACGCGTTCACGGAGATGTTCAAAAAACTGGAGGGCAAGAGGGAATGGGGAATAAAGATATTCTGTGACCGCAAGACATTCGCACGGTCAATTGAAGAGGACGGCCATCGCGGCGTGACGGAAAAAGAAATGGAGATCCTCTCCCCGGGGAGGGCTTTTTTACACAACAAAAGACGGGACCGGCTCATGGCGGAGCGCGTGGACGCGAAAATAGAGGGGGCCGGACGCGAGATTTACGAGGCGCTCGCGGGGTTCGGCGCCGAAGTCCGCATCGGCGGTGTCTTTCCCGCGGAAGCGACCGGGCGGGAAGGGGACATGATATTGAATGCCGCTTTCCTGGTCGATAACTTCAGGGCAGGCGACTTCATCGGCGAAGTGGAACTTCTGAAGGATAAATACCCGGGGCTTGAAATCGAATGCACTGGTCCATGGCCCCCTTATAATTTCTGCGCCCTCAAAGAGCATGAGCCAGCGGACCGCAAATAGGAATGTACGCCTGTCGGAAGCGCTGGACGCCGTTCTGGGCAAGGGCGCGATTGTCAGCGGAGACATTACCCTGTCCGTTGCGGATGTCGACCTGGTCTTTGTGGGCCTGAAAGTTCTGCTGGCCTCGGTTGATACGGCAGACAGGATCAGGGGAAAACCGGGCCCGCCGTCACCTGGGGGAACGGTCCTGCACGGAGGGCCTCGTCCCGGAGGGGCCTGTCCGCCCTGGCGTGAAGAGAACCCGATCGCGGCACACGAAAGGAGTGCGGAGGAGGCCGCCGTCTCCCTTCCGCGCATCGATATGGAGGAATCAAGGCCCGAGCGCGGGCTTGCGAAACTGGTCCTCACCGTCGTGGACCTTGTAAGAAGGCTGATGGAAAAGCAGGCCATCCGCAGGATGGACGGCGGAAGCCTGACGGAAGATGAGATGGAACGGCTTGGAAACGCCTTCAGGAAGCTCGAAGAGAGGATGGAAGACCTGAAAAAGCTCTTCGGTCTCGATGGGGAGGAACTAGAGCTGGACCTCGGCCCCCTGGGAAAGCTTGCCTGAAAATCGCCGGGAGGCCGGGCATAATGAAAACAAAAGGGGATAACTGACCATGGCCGAACAAATGGTCCATTCGATACAGGCTACAAACCTTGCCGACATATTGGAACGGGTCCTGGACAAAGGCATAGTCATTGCCGGGGACATCCGGATAAGCCTTGTCGATGTCGAGCTGCTGAACATAAAACTGAGGCTTCTCGTCGCCTCGGTGGACAAGGCAATGGAGATGGGCATAAACTGGTGGCAGACGGACCCCTATCTCTCCTCGAAGGCCCAGAGGCTGGAAGACGAAAACCGGACGCTGAAGGAGCAACTGGAACGGTTTGAAAAGAACCCTCCGGCCTGAAAACTGGAAAAACCCATGCGCGCCCTCCTGTATGTGCCGATCATTCATATGAGCGCGGACCTGGGCTCGCTGGCCAAAAATCTTGCCGGCCGGGGCATTAAGGGTTTGGGAGAGGAGACCTGGGAAAAACACAGGAGGACCGTTTCGATGTTCTGGGATTCGATAGCGGCTTTTTTTGAGAAGAGGCCTGTGGCCGGGTTTAGGATATACCAGGACGGAATGGTGGCAAATGGCGGGATTGCCGAAAAGATAATAGAGGAAGGAATAAGAAGGGGCAGCAAGAATTACGAGATCATAAGAAAACTCGCGGAGAGAGGGGCGGTTCTTCAGAAAACGGAAGACCTGGCCATGGTGAAAGAAGAAAGAGACTGGCTGCTCCGGATAACACGGCCCGGAACGCTCCTCCAAAAATTGAAGGTTTACCTGGCATTCATGGCGAAAAAAAATCGTCTGCTGAAAAGAAGAGACGGCTACATGGCGGACACAATAAACAGGACCCTGGGGCCCGGAGAAACCGGCATCTTATTCATAGGGGCTTACCACGAAGTAATCCCGCTGCTCGATCCGGACATCGCGGTCAGCGAAATAAAGGAAGTTCGCAAAGTGAGGCAATATCAAAAGAGATTGCCGTACCGGGGCGGAAAAAAAGATCCGCTATTTGAAAAATTATCGGACTATCTGGCTGAGCCTGTTGCCGACTTATAAAAGAGCTTTTTTCGGGGGGGCAATCGTCCGCCCCGCAACAATGGGTAAGGGCGCCGGCAGAGGCCGCAGGTTCGAAACCTGCATCGCGCTTGTTTCCTTTTATTCCGTCCTTGATCAGGCCGGTATTGTTCATCGCTGACCTTTTCCATCCAGTCGGCGGTCTTGCCGGACCGTAGCCAAAGCTCATTCCCATGCGACCTAACCCAAGGGCCGAAACCTCCAGGCCGCTTTTCCCCAGTTTACGTTTCTGCATTTTTTCTTCCTTTCATCTGTTTAGGACCGGGCCATTCATAAAGTTTACCAACATGTATTTGCCGCCTTGGTGATGATTAAATTGTACTCCTGAAAGAACAGGGGCAGGTAGACCAATCCTGTTCATTTCTTGCCTGATCGTCCGGGATCTTCGATAAATGGATTGTACGGCAAAGTGGGGTTCTGATGATATGGGCGGGAGATGCGGATGTATAAACACGTCCTCAATCAGGGGCTTGAGAACAACGGCATGGAAAGGGCGCTCGAAGCGTTGGGGAAGGGCATTGCCCGATGGACCGATAAAGCCGACTCGACCGCGATACCGGGCTTGTCACTTTTTCGGCGGGACGAACCGGCCCATCCGACGAGCGGCATGTATGAGCCGGGCATTTGTTTGGTGGCGCAAGGGGCCAAACGCGTGCTGCCGTTCGGTCTATAAATCCACCCCCTCGGACAATATATCAGAAAGATCTTCCTCGATATCCGCAAAATCATCGGACTGAACGCCTAATATTTCGAGCGGTTTTTGATGGAGTTCTGCCCACTGATGCGAATAGCCGGACGGGGATGTCGCGATTTCATTTTTTTGAATCAGGTATTCGGCCAGGAGCAATATGGCAACCAACTGCTCGACAACCGGGTCTTTATGGATCGTGATGTCGATGTAATGGTGGTGGCAAATGGCCTCACATATTTTTTCGGGCAAAAGCCAGGCCTTGGCAATCATGTACCCGGCGATGCAATGATTGGTGCTGTACCTTTCGTCCTCGATCCCTATTATCGACTTGCAGGCGCCCTGAAGCGCCTCGATCGGGACCGGCCAAAGCGCCTGGTCCATTAACTCGGCGTAATCCGGATATCTCTTGAGAAAAAGAGGTATTGAACAGTCATGGAACAGTCCCGCCATATAAGCCATTTCAATCAAGGGCGAACGTATTTTTTTGGCAATAAATCTCGAGGCCACGGCAACAAATGATGAGTGCCTCCAGAATTTTTCAGTAAGTCTTCTGTTGCCGTTGTTGCCGCCATAGCGGTCTACGGATTCGCGGAGTGACGCGCTCACTATTATGTTGCTGAAGTTGGTTGCCCCTATAGTCAAAAGGGCCTCTGCGATAGAGTTGCTTTTTCTTATCGAGAAAAAAGGAGAATTGGCGATTTTTATCACCTTTGCGGACATCGAGACGTCTTTTTCCACAAGCTCGGAGATCAGCCCCATATCAGGGCACATCCTGGACACCTCCCTGTTTATGTCAAGGACTATCCCCGGCTGGGATGGAATGCCTATCGCGTTTATTAACCGCTCCGCCC
>JAJYGJ010000231.1 GCA_021790695.1 Nitrospirota bacterium
TGCCTCGCGAGCGCGTAAAAGCCCGACACCTCCACATCAAGCCCCAGCATCCTTGTGAGCAACATTTTCATCCTTTTCAGGACGGGCGCGGAAACCCTCCCGCTCCTCACGCTCACTTCGAGTTCGGGGGCCTCAGGGCCGCCGCTCTGGAGGACCGAGACGTAACAGGCCGACCCGTCTATATTAAATACCCTCCCGTATTGCCCCTCTTCCCAACGGTCAATAAGATTGTCGGGCCTCCTTCTCAGGGCCCAGGCGGTGTAATCAAGCCTGAAGGGCGGCACGGGCAGGAGCCTGAATGAAACGGGCTTCATAGCCAGAGTTTATCAATTTCAGGGCTCTTTCGGATACATGGGGACGGGCCAATTAACGCAAGAGATTCCGCGGAGCGGTGAGGCGGGCAGTGGGTTAAGGACGCTTTACCGGTTCAGGCTTCCTGCTGCCCGTCCATCTCCCGCGTATCCTCTTCGGTTTGGGGGACAGCCGACAGGTATTTGACCTTTTTTATCAGCCCGGTCATATACTCCTTGAATTTTTCCGGCACGAGCCATTTGACCCCGAGCTTGTCGGCCCATTTTATCACCCCCTGGTCGGCGCTCACGAGCAGGGCGTCAATCTCCATGGCAAGCAGTATCAGGTCGACGTCCTCCTTGCTGTCGATGATGCCCTCCCGCAGGGCCTCGCGGTACTTGCGCCTGAGGTCCTGGATCACCTCATCGGCCGGTCTACCCTCCGGGTTTCTTGCGGCGCGCTCCGCAAGCCTGAGCCCGCGGTTCACGCGGTCCCGCATCTCTTCCACAAGTTCGTAGAGGAGATACGCCGGGGTGGTCAACTCGTATTTCTTCGGGGATTTCTGATGCAGATAGACGAAAAGCTCGCCGGGGACCTTCCCCGGCTCGATGAAATTGTTAAGCTCGCTCCAGATGGAAGGCGGCATATAGAATTCGAAGACAGGCACCTGGGCCGCCATGAAGAGAAAGCTCTCCAGGGCGGCTGTCGGGTTGGGCCCGAAGCTGCGCCTGACGTCGGGATTTACGAAAAGGCTGGTGTCAAGGACGACCGCGCCCCTTTTAAAGCCTGTTTCTTCCATATAGATTGAAGGCGTAAGTGTTCCATTTGCCGCAGCCCGGACACCTGCCGGCCCATTCGGCCGAGAGGTGCCCGCATGACGAGCAGCAATAAAATAGTTTCGACGGCTGCATATCGACCGCCTTTTTAAACGCGGCGGCCGCGTTCTCATAGCGCTCCCTGCGCATGTAGAGGTCTCCCAGGAGGCCGTAAACGGAGGGGAAGTTCTCGGCGGACTCAAAACCCCTGAGCGTCTCCAGGGCGTCGTCTATCATTTCGAGGCGGCAGTAAAGCTTCCCGAGGAGGAATTTGAGCACGGGGTCGTTCGGGCTGCGGTCCAGCGCGCCCTGATAGAGTTTTATGATCCTGTCCGGTTCCCCCAGGTTTATAAGCATGTCCTCGAGCCTTGCAAGCAGTATCACTGAGCCGGTCTGGGCATATCCCCGGTCCAGGAATTCAATGGCCTCTTCGGTCTGCGCGTCCCCCAGCAGGACTTCGGCCTCGCCCAGGTAGGCCGGTATGAACTCCCTTTCGTATTTCAGCACCATCCGGAAAAGCTTGCCCGCCCGTTCAGCCTCGCTTGCCTCGAGCGACTGCCTTGCGTATTCGTACCTGTATCCGGAGAGCCTCGCCTCCTCGGCCGCGCGGTCCGGGAGGTGTTCGAGCTTCAGGATGGCTTTCTGGACCTCCACAAGGTCGCTCCAACGGTCCAGTTTCTCCAGTATCTTGCGCTTGCCCTCAAACGCCGACAGGCTGTCCGGGTCCAACTCCAGAATTTTTTCGGCGTAGGTTATCGCCCTGTCCCACTTGGAAAGGGCCTCCATCTGCTCTTCAAGCCGCAGGAGCGCCTCCACATTCTTGCCCCCGGAACCGCTCAGGGCGCGATTGTAATAGTCGGCCGCCTTTTCGTGCTGCCGGAGGGAGGCGTGGATGTCGCCCATCCTCATGTGGGCTTCGACGTGCTCCGGGTCTTCCCGTAAAATGGCCTCCAGTATCTCCCTGGCCTCCTCCCTGTTGCTGGCCAGGATGGAGTTTATCGCCTTCGAGTAAAGCCCGGCAAGCCTCTCTTCTTTCCTCTGCAGCTTCACATTCTGATAGTTGCTGATGAAACGCTTCGTGTCCCTGAACGCCACCATGATCAGCACCAGCAGCGCTCCCGAGATTATCGAAAAAAGGATAAGGCCGATCTTCGAGACCTGGTAGACGCCGCGGAACGGCACGTTCACGGTGGTGATGTCGTAATTGTAGATCGAAAAAAAAGCCACGATGCCGAAAAAGACTATGAATATGAAAGTGGCTGTCTTGTTCATCGAGCGCCCGGATAACACCTCCGTCCCAGTGTTTCTATTACTATACTTCTTTAGCGTCTCTTTTATAAACCCTTCCCGCCCGGTTTTCATGTGCCCGGGTTATCGCGGCGTTACGGAAGTGTCAGGCGCGGAGCGTCCAGCCAGAGCTTTTCAAGCTCGTAAAAGGCCCTGGTTTCCGCTTCGAAGACATGGACCACGACGTCCCCGCAGTCAATGAGGACCCACTGCCGGCCGGCGGTCCCCTCAACACCCATCGGCTTCAGCCCCCTTGCCTTCAGGCCCTCTGTAATATGGTCGGAGATGGTCTTTACATGCGTGGCGCTCTGCCCCGAGCAGATCACGAAATAATCGGTGAAAGTGGTGAGCCCCTCCATCTTGAGAATGACCACATCGGCTGCCTTCTTGTCGGCGGCAAGCCCCGCTATGAGCAAGGCCTTTTCCCTGCCTTCCATGGAAGGGCCTTTACTGTTCTGCCTTGGCAAGTTTACCAGCTTGAAAGTAGCGGGCCAGTTTGATAAATGTGCGTTTATCCATTTGAAAATTCCAATCCGTTAGTGATTATAAAAGATAGGACCGGTTCTGGCAACAGGTATCTGGCGCTCCTGCCAGCGGCAAGAAGCGCCCTGATGCCCTGGGCCGAAATGTCCATATCCGTTATCCGCACCAGGTAAAGGGCCCTTCCGCTTGCAAGCTCAAGCCTCGGCGTCCCGCCCTTTTCCCCTTTCCGGGCGCAGGCCCCGGCCATCTCCATAAGCCGGCGTCCGGAAAACCCTTTGTCCCCCGCCCCTTTTTTCCTTGCCATGAAAGGAGAGTCCATAAGGCCGGAAAAATCGTGCCCCGGCCTGGACATCACCACGAAATCCGCAAGCTCGATGAGCCGCCAGGGCCTCCGCCAGAGATGAAGGCCTTTGAAGACGTCTATGCCGGTGATAAAACGGAGGCGGTCGCTGCCGTATTTGCGGGCAAACCTCTCCAGGGTGTCCACCGTATAGGAAGGCGCCCGGCCCCCGCGGCACTCCATGGCCGAGACCTCGAAGCGGGGATTACCCCTGACCGCAAGCCTCACCATCTTCAGCCTCTTGTCGGCCGGCAGCAGCCCGGGGGCCGCCTTCAGGGGCGGGTTGCCGGCCGGCACGAAGATGACCTTTTCCAGCCCCAGGGCCTCCCTTACCTCTTCGGCCGCCCTCAGATGGGCGATATGGACGGGGTTGAACGTGCCGCCCAGCACCCCTATGCCGCCAGCGGCGCCGCTGGTGGCCACGCCACTGGTGGCCCCCGTTTTTGTTTTCCCCGGCACTAAGTTTCGATGTCCTCTTCCACGGAAGGGATCTCCCTTCCGTAGACACGGGCCAGAATCCGGCCGGCCCCTTGTCTGATGAGCATCTCCGCAAGCTTTGTGCCTGCGTTGCCGGCCTCCGCCGGGTCTTTCCACTCGATGCCGCCCCGGACCACCTCGCCGCCCGAAGGCTCTCCGACCAGGCCGTCAATTCGCAGGCCGCCGCCAGCCGCCCTTGCGTAAGCGGCGATGGGCACCTGGCAGCCGCCCTCGAGCCTCAAAAGAAACGCCCGCTCCGCCGTCACGGCAACCGAGGTCTCCTCGTGGTTGAGACGTCCGGCGAGCCCGTTTGCCAGGGAATCATCGCGCCTGCACTCTATGCCCACGGCCCCCTGCCCTATGGCCGGCAGCATGATGTCCGGCGGCAGTATCTCGGTTATCCTGCCCTCGAACCCGAGGCGCTTCATCCCGGCCACGGCAAGGACCACGGCGTCATAATCGCCGCAATCGAGCTTCCTCAACCTGGTGTCCAGATTACCCCTCAGGCTCGTCACCAGCAGATCCGGCCTCGCCCTGAGGAGCTGGCACGTGCGCCTGAGACTGCTCGTCCCCACGTGAGCGCCCGCAGGCAGCCCGGCGAACCCGGCCCCCTGTTTGGAGACAAGGGCGTCCCCGGGGTCTTCCCGCCTGCAGATCGCGGCCAGATGAAGCTCGCAGGGAAGCTCGGTGGGCACGTCCTTCATGCTGTGCACCGCCAGGTCCGCGCGCCCGGCGATGAGGGCCTCTTCTATTTCCTTCACGAAAAGGCCCTTCCCGCCCACCATGGCAAGAGGGGTGTCCAGGACCTTGTCCCCGGTCGTTTTTATTATATTCAGCTCTATATCGAGCCCCGGCTCCAGTTTCAGCAACTCCGACCGGACCCACCGGGCCTGCCACAGGGCCAGAAGGCTTCCGCGCGTCCCGATCACCAGCTTTTTCATTCAGGGTCCCCGTTCAAATCGTAGAGTTTCCTCATCAGGGCCATGAGCATGTCACGGTCCTCGGCGTCTTCCTTGAGCGCGGCCGTAGGCGGGTGGATGAGTTTGCTTATGACCGCGGAGACCGCGTGCCTTATGGCCTCCTGCTCCTTCTCATCGAAGGCGGACTTATGGAAAAGCCTCTCCAACTCGTCTTCGCCTATCTGGAGGGCCTTCTGCCTGAAGGCCACTATGGTTGGCACCGTCTCCAGGGACGCCGCCCAGCGCTCGAACACCTCCACCTCGCCCGCTATTATATCCTCGGCCTTCGACGCTTCCCTGCCCCGTTCGTCCCGGTTGTTGTCCACGACCCCCTGGAGGTCGTCCACGTTGTAGAGATAGACGTTTCCCAGCCCGTTTACCCCCGGGTCTATGTTCCTGGGGACCGATATGTCGATAATAAAGACGGGCCTTTGTTTGCGCTCCTTCATGATTTCATGGACGTCCTGCTTCAAAAGCACGTAATCAGGCGCGCCTGTCGAACAAAGGACGATGTCCGAATGTATCATCTCCTCTTTGAAGAGATCGAACTCCACGGCCCTGCCGCCAAAGGCCCGGGCCAGCTCGCAGCCCCTCTCGAAGGTCCTGTTCGCCACCACGATCGCGCTTATGCCGTTCGTCATCAGATACCGCGCGGCCAGCTCCGCCATCTCGCCCGCGCCAAGGAGCAGGACCGACTTGCCGGCCAGGTCGTTAAATATCTTCCTGGCCAGTTGCACGGCGGCAAAGCTTATGGAGACGGCGTTTTCCGCAACCTTCGTCTCGGTGCGCACCCGTTTTGCGACCGAGATCGCCTTTTTCATGAGTCTGTTCATGAGGACACCCGTGGCCTTTTTGTCCAGGGCGAACTGGAACGCCTCTTTTACCTGCCCCAATATCTGGGGCTCGCCGACGACCATGGAGTCGAGGCTCGATGCGACACGGAAGATGTGCCTTACGGCAACCGTGTCCTCGTAGAAATAAAGGGCCTTGTCCAGGAGCCCGGCCGGTATATCGTGAAACGAGCTTATGAACCGCTTTACCTGCCGGATCGCCTCCCCCGGCTCTTCAACGCTCATATACATCTCCACCCGGTTGCAGGTGGAGATTATCACGGCCTCCCTTATCTGCGGAAGCGCACGGAGCGCGCGGAGCCCCTTCTCCAGCCTGTCCGGGCCGGAAAAGGCGAGCTTCTCCCGCACTTCCACGTCCGCGCTCTTATGGTTCAAACCCGCGACAATGATTCTCATATAAGGGGAATTATCATGATAGAGACGGGGACCCTCATAAAAAGACATGCTGCCCTTTGTGCAAAAGGGCGAGTCCCGCGAAAGCCCCTATGATCGTTAGAAATCCCAGGATGGTAAGGAGGGCGGCGCGCCTGCCCCGCCAGCCGGCCAGAAACCTGGCGTGAAGGACGATGCCGAATATGAGCCAGGAGATTATGGCCCACACCTGCCGTGGCTCCCAGCTTATGTAGCTGCCCCAGGCGTCGTCGGCCCAGATCGAGCCGCTTATTATCGCCACCGTGAACATCGGAAACCCGATCGTGATGAGCCGGTAGTTTATCTCGTCCAGCACGTGCAGCGAAGGCAGCCTCGCGAAGAGCCCGCCCAGGTTTTTGCTCTTCACGTAGTGTTCCTGCACAAGATACATTACGCCCACGCCGGCGGCCATGGCGAAGGCCGCATTGGCGAGAAACGCGAATATTGTGTGGACGCCGAGCCACTGGCTCCGAAGTATCGGCGGCAGCGGGCTCATTCCGGCCGGCAGGAGAAACGAGATGAACATGAACGCAAACGCAAACGGCGTTATGAAGGAGCCCAGGAGCCCCAGTTTGTAGCGGTATTCCAGCACGAAGAACAGCAGGAACATGCACCATGCGAAAAAGGAAGTCGCCTGGTGCGGGTTCACAAACGGGACATGACCGGCGGAAAACCCCGAGTAAAAGATGTAAATGGTGTGGAATCCGAAGCCCAGATATGCCGACATCAGCATGAGCCTGGGCAGGATTTTCGTGCTCCGCGACAGGTCCAGCAGGGCAAAGAGCATAGCGCAGAAATAAAACGCCAGGCTGATATCGAATGTAATGGCGCCCATCGGCATCAGGTCAGAGATTGCCCGGCGTGTCCGTAGGTTCCTTCGCCCCCTCTTTCATCGATCAGTTTAAGGACTGCGGAAACGCACGTCTCCATGCCGTCGCAGAAGACCGCGCCTTTTTTGTTTTTGCCCGCATCCGCGCTCACCCGGGCGAGACCATGGCGCGGGCCGCAAACCACGTCGGCCGCACCCAAAAAGGCCTCCGCCCCTTTTTTAAAAAAAGGTCCACACATAAATATTACAATATCGGGTTTTAAAAGCTCAACGGCGCTGTTGCCCTCGACTATGATCCCGCAAAGCGGATGATGCCCGCCGGAGGGACCGTGGGATTCCAGGTCCCGGAGGGCCATCGAGAGCGCCTCCGACAGGTCCCCGCCGCCGGGGCTCCGGACCCATGCCGCGCTCCGCGCGCCGGCCCCGAGCATCCTTGCAGTGTCTTTCCCCTCCCTGAGAAGTACGTCCGGGTCCGTGACAACGGAGGTATAAACGGAGGTCTTCGTGAATTTTATCGCGCCCCAGGGGCGGGCCTCCCGCTTCGGTCCGGGAGGCCCGCCCCCGGTCAGGGACTTCAAAAGCTCCTCGGCCATGGTGGTCTTTCCGGAGCCGCTTCCGGAGCCGCAAATGCCTATTATCACGCTACTCCCTTCCAGGGCCCCGGTCCGGGGAAAAACATATTAAGATATTCCAAGGCAAAAGCCGCCGGATACCGGCTGGAGTTTACCCCGTACCGCGATATAATATCTATCTGGATGCGGGGCCCGTATGACAGAGCTGGAAAAAATCGGGCGCCCTATTCCCCCGCCGCTTCCTCTTTGATTTCCTCCTTGTGCCGGCAGCCCTTCTGCGGGCAAAAGACGATAAGGGCCTCCCTTGTCTTTTTTTCAAGCAGGTAGGGGTTGCCGCACTCGGGACAGGCGCGGTTCACGGGACGGTACCAGGAGATGAAATTGCAGTTCGGGTAATTGCTGCAACTGTAAAACAGCCTGCCTTTTTTGGAGCGGCGCTCAACAATGTTGCCGCCGTCAAGCGGGCACTTCACCCCCAGGGGCAGGGGCCTGGTCGCCTTGCACTCGGGATACCGGCTGCAGGCCAGGAACCTGCCGAACCTGCCCGCCCGAAGCACCATCGGCGCGCCGCATTTTTCGCAGACCTCGCCGGTCGGCTCCGCGGCCGGCCCGCCCTCCGCGCCCTCAAGCGGACGGGTATTGCGGCATTCGGGATATCCGCTGCACGCGAGAAACCAGCCGTGCCTGCCCCAGCGTTTCACCATGGGCTTGCCGCACTTCTCGCACTTCATGTCGGTCATGACGTCCTCGGGGCGCACCCTGCCCGGCGCATTGAGGGCATTTTCAAGGTCGCGGCTGAAAGGCCGGTAAAAATCCTTTATCACGTCCGGCCACTGCATCTTGCCCTGCTCTATCTGGTCAAGCTCGTCTTCCATGCGGGCGGTGAAACCCACGTCCATCAGCTCCGGGAATTTTTCCACGAGCAGGTCGTTCACGAGCATTCCAAGGTCAGTAGGCTTGAATTTCCCGGCATCCTTGGCGACGTACTTCCTGTCCTGGATGGTGGAGAGGATCGCGGCATACGTGCTTGGCCTTCCGATTGCCTTCTCCTCAAGCGCCTTGACAAGACTGGCCTCGGTGAACCTGGGCGGCGGCTGCGTGAAATGCTGGTCCGGCTTAAGCTCCAGAAGCTCCAGTGCCTCGTTTTTCTCAAGCGCGGGCAGGAGCGCCGCCCCTTCTTCGGCGGCGCCTTCCTCCCTGTAAAGGGCCAGAAACCCGTCGAACTTGAGGACCGACCCGGTCGCCTTGAAGACCGCCCCTGAAGAGCCGCCGCCTCCGGAATCGATTGTGAAGACGGTCTGGTCCAGTAATGCCGGGGCCATCTGGCTTGCCAGGAAGCGGTTCCAGACAAGGCCGTATAGCCTTATCTGGTCCTTGGAAAGATAGGGTTTCACGGTCTCCGGGGACTTCTCCATGTAGGTGGGCCTTATGGCCTCGTGGGCCTCCTGCGCGCCGGCCTTGTTCTTGTATCTGGGCGGTTTGTCGGGCAGATACTGCTTGCCGAATTTTTCGGCGATCAGTTTTCTGGCCCATTGCTGGGCCTCCTGGGCGACGTTTACCGAATCCGTCCTCATATACGTTATGAGGCCCACGGAGCCTTCTTCAAGCTCCACGCCTTCATAAAGCTGCTGGGCCAGCAGCATCGTTTTCTTGGCCGTGAACTGGAACCTCTGGAAGGCCTCCTGCTGCATGGTGCTGGTTATGAATGGGGGAGCGGGAGAACGCCGCCTCAGTTTTTTTTCGATCTCCGAAAGGACATAGCCCGCCGCCCTGGCCGATTCCATCGCCGACCGGGCGTCCTCTTCGTTTTTGAGGAGGAACTTGTCCTCGCCTTGCGCGCCCCGCTCGATCACCGGCTTGCCGCCAAGCGTGTGCAGCCTGGCCGCAAACGGCCCCTTGTGCAGGGCGCCCTCGAACGTCGCCTCGATCGACCAGTACTCTTCCTGCTTGAACCCCTCCAGTTCCCGTTCACGCTCAACCACAAGTCTGACCGCGACCGACTGGACCCTGCCCGCGCTCAGTCCTCTTCTGACCTTCCTCCACAAGAGCGGGGAAAGCTCGTAGCCCACCAGCCTGTCAAGCACCCTTCTTGCCTGCTGGGCATCGACCATATGCAGGTCCAGGTGGCCCGGATGCTCCATCGCATCCCTCACGGCCCTCTCCGTTATTTCATGGAAGCTGACCCGGTAAAGGGTGTCTCCGCCTTTTTTCCCGTTTATCTCCGAGGCTATATGGTAGGCGATGGCTTCGCCTTCGCGGTCCGGGTCCGGCGCCAGGAAGACCTTTTCAGCCTTCCGGGAGGCCGTCTTAAGCTCCCGCACGATCTTCTCCTTGCCCGGTATGATGACGTAACTGGGCTTGAAATCGTGCTCCTTGTCCACCCCAAGCTCCTTTTCCGGCAAATCCTTTATATGTCCGACTGACGCCTTGACGGTAAAATCCTTCCCCAGAATCTTACCAAGCGTGCGCGCCTTGGCCGGCGACTCTACGATGACTAAAAAACCCATATCTTTTCCTCGATCAGACGCCAAGAAGATGTCATCCGTGAATCACGGATATATTGAACCTGTCTCATTTCAGAACCACTTTTGAGATGGGTTCCATTGTCAACCCTGTTCAAACCTATTTTAACCAAAACCCCCTGATACTTCCTCTCAGGCATTTTAGCAGATGAAAAATTTTTTTCCAGCGCCCTGCCGGATGACGCCCTTCAGCTCAAGCGAGAGGAGCACCCCCATTATCCGGGGAGCGTCAAACCCGACCTCCCTGGCTATCTCGTCTATATGCCTCCCGCCGGGGCCCAGCGCGCCGATCACGAGTCTTTCATCCGTGGAGAACTTTTCATCCACGGGTGAGAGTTTTTCATCAGCCGGGAATTTTTCATCCGTCGAAACCGGGAGGGTGAGTTCCGCCTGATACGATTTCTCCGGATATGATCCCGCCTGAGGCGGGGATGCCGCCTTCCCCTCCGCGATAAACCCCTTCAGCACCGGCGCAAGCTCCTCGATGATGTCGTCCACGCCGGTGACGACCCTTGCCCCCCTTTTTATAAGCTCGTTTGTCCCAAGGGAGACGGCGGAGCTGATGTTGCCGGGTATGGAGAAGACCTCCTTGCCCTGTTCGAGCGCGCAGCCGGCCGTAATGAGCGAACCGCTGCCCTTGCCCGCCTCGACCACCAGGACCCCAAGGGAAAGGGCGCTTATTATCCTGTTTCGCCTGGGGAAATTCTCCTTGTTGGGCGCGGTGCCGGGCGGATACTCGGTTATGACGGCGCCGGAGGCGGCAAGCCTGCCCATGAGCAGGGCGTTTTCGCGCGGATAGGGCACATCCAGGCCCGAACCCATGACGGCGATGCTCCTGCCGCCCGCCTTTAACGCCCCCCTGTGGGCCGCGGTGTCAATCCCCCTTGCGAGCCCGCTCACTATCGTAAACCCCTTTGCCGCAAGCCCGGCCGCAAGGTATTCGGCCTGCGCGATTCCGTAAGGGGTGGGCGTCCTGGTGCCCACAATGCCGAGGGCGTAAACGTCATCCTTGCCGATCTCGCCTTTCATATAAAACACCGGCGGAGGGTCCGGTATGAGCGCCAGCATTCGGGGATAGGCATCGCTGCCCAGGGTGACGACCTTCATGCCCGCCGCCTCGACGCCTTCGAGCATCCGCCGGACCCCCCGCCAGTCCGAAAAACGGACAATGGCATTCGCGCGTTTCGGCCCTACGGCCGCGGCAAGCTCCGCCGCCCCCGACCTGAACACCGCCCGCGCGCCTCCGAAGACCGCTATCAGTCTCTTTATCGTGAGCGGCCCTATATCGGGGATCGAGGCAAGGGCCGCCAGGCATATTTTTTCGTCTTCCCTCATGTCAATTATAGAAAGACTAATAATTAAAAATTATTCAGCCTGGAACCTCTTGAAATCCCTTTTTTTAAATGGGTGCCCGGTTAATACCCCGGGCATGACGTGTCCCTCACCCCGGCCCTCCCCCTCAGGGAGACGGAGGGATCCCGTAAAAGGCGGGGCAGAGGATAAGGCGCGGGCGGGGACCCATTTTTCCAAGCTTTTATATCTTAGGAAATTTGCGCGGCATTTTTTTGTTTTTGAGCGGCGGCTTCCCCCCCGGTCCCTTGTCCCTCCGGGTGAGTTTTTCGACCCTTAGCCGCAGGGCGTTTAATTTGATGAAGCCCTCCGCGTCCTTCTGATCGTAAACCGCCTCCTCCTCGAAAGTGGCTAGTTCCGGGCTGTAAAGGCTGTTCGGGGATTTTCGCCCCACCGCCAGGCAGCTTCCCTTGTAGAGCTTCAGCCTTGCCGTGCCGGTCACGTTTTCCTGGCATTCATCCATGAGTTTCTGGAGAAGCAACCGTTCCGGCGAGAACCAGAAACCGTTATAGACCATACCGGCATATCCAGGTATGAGGGAATCCCTCATGTGCAGGGCCTCCCTGTCCAGGGTAACGGATTCCACCGCCCTGTGTGCGGCGTGGAGCACCGTGCCCCCCGGGGTCTCGTAGCCCCCCCTTGATTTCATGCCCACGTAGCGGTTTTCGACCAGGTCAACCCTGCCCACGCCGTTTCTGCCCGCGATGCGGTTGAGTGAGACCATGATCTCAAGCGGCGGGAGCCTTTTGCCGCCCAGCCCCACGGGGTTTCCGTTTTCATATTCGACCTCCACATATTCGGGCCTGTCCTTCGCCTTCTCCGGCGGCAGCGCGAGGGTGTACATATCCGGGGGAGGAGCGGCCCAGGGGTCTTCGAGCACGCCCCCTTCATAGCTTATATGGAAAATGTTTCTGTCCGTGCTGTAAGGTTTTTCCTTCGTCGCGCTGACGGGTATGCCGCGGGCCGATGCGTACTCTATAAGGTCGCCGCGGGATTTGAACGGCCACTGCCTCCAGGGGGCGATTATCTTTATATCGGGTCTTTGGGAGTAGCAGGACAGCTCGAAGCGGACCTGATCATTGCCCTTGCCGGTGGCGCCGTGGGCGACGGCCTGGGCCCCCTCCCTGCCCGCTATCTCAATCAGCTTTTTCGCTATGAGCGGGCGCGCTATGGACGTGCCCAGCAGATAGGCCCCCTCGTAGACCGCGTTGGCCCTGAGCATGGCAAAGACATAGTCCCGCACGAACTCTTCCCTCAGGTCCTCTATGTAAAGCTTCGAGGCCCCCGCCTTTTTCGCCCTCCGCCTGAGGCCGCCAAGCTCTTCGCCCTGTCCCAGGTCGGCGCAAAAGGCGATGACCTCGGCCTTACAGGTCGTCTTAATCCAGCTTATGGCAACCGAGGTATCGAGCCCCCCGGAATAGGCAAGCACAATCTTCACCACACACCCCGCATGATCGAAATTACCGCCTTAAAGACAAATAAAAACATAGCACAAAGTAAAATCAAATGTAAAACGGAAGGGGCGACAGGGACAAGCAGATACC
>JAJYGJ010000105.1 GCA_021790695.1 Nitrospirota bacterium
CAAAAGGACCCATAGGATAAAATGGCTTGACCGGGTTGCGGCAAGATTGCTGCCGACGGCATGCTACTACGAAAGTTATCCGGACCTCGACCCCGGCATCCTGTACGAGTGGCACGAACTCGACACCTTTGACCAGCTTACCGACTATTACAAGCACTTCCGGTCCGTCGATGACATAAGGCAATGCCTCGGTAAATTGGGGTTCAGGGACATTTACTGCGAAAAAAGCCCTCAGGGAGTTACGGCGCGGGCAACACTGTGATGGATATGATGCGATGACGGAGTCAACCCCGCTGGCGAGCATAATAATGCCGCTCTACAATAAACGGCCGTATGTGGCCCGCGCCATAGACAGCGTAATGAAGCAGACCTGCCGCGGCTGGGAGCTGATAATTGTCGATGACGGCTCCACTGACGGTTCAGCGGACGTCGTACCCCGCGGGGACCCGCGTATAAAACTGCTCCGGCAGGACAACATGGGGCCCGCCGCGGCGCGCAACGCGGCGGTCCGCGAGGCCGCCGGGGAATATCTCGCATTCATTGACGCCGACGACTGCTATTACCCCTTCAAGCTGGAGCACGAGATGGGGCTCCTGTGGAAGGGACGGAAGGCCGAATGGATGATGTCGGCCTACGATTACCGGTTGAACGGCAGGACCACGCGGCATTACATGAAGGACATAAAAGGAATGGCGATAGACCGGGAGACGGTGGTTGTCGGTGACGCCCTTAGCCAGTTGACGGTAGCCGGGTGGCCCAGTGACGGCCTGTTCATGAAAAAGACATTGTTTGAGCGGCTGGCCCCGGGGTTCAACGAGAAGATGAGGTACGGCGAGATCACCGAACTGATATTGCGGTGCTCCGTCACGGAGCCCAGGGTGTTGATATGCCATGTGCCCCTTTACCTGCACATTGATGTCCCCGGGAGCACCGCGAAGGTCGGGTTGTACAAGGACGAATATCTCCGGCAGATGGGCGGCAGCCTGTACGAGCTGGGCAAAAAGCATCACGGGTACGCAGGTTTTCTGATGGGCCGCAGCCGCGCCAGCATGATCTCCTATTGCGCGTCGCTCGTCCTCGCAGGCAGGCACACGGAAGCGCGCAGGTTCCTGCGCGAGGAGTTTCCTTTCGGGCGCGACATGCGGTACTGGAAGATGTGGGCGGCCACCTGGCTGCCAGCCCGGCTCCTTGCGCCGCTTGCGAGGACGGCCAGGGGCCGGCGATAAATGAACGCGCTCAAAAAAACGGCAATGATCATTGCCATGGGGTTAATCGGCTGTTGCATCCCGGGTGTTTTCGCCGGCGTCGTTTACGCGAAGGCCTATTACGTGGCGCCCTCCGGCCGCGATAGCGCACCGGGGACAAGGGCCAGGCCATGGGGCACTTTTGCGAGGGCCATGACCGCCCTTAAACCCGGCGACACGCTTTACCTCGAAGACGGCGCGTACAACCGGACGCTGGATATCACCGTCTCCGGGACGAGAGGCGCGTATGTGACGGTCAGGGCATTAAATGACGGCGGCGCCGCCGTGAATACAACATATCCGGACAGCGCCCTGGTGATCGGCAGTGGAATTTCCTGCATTGAGGTGGACGGAATAAATTTTAATAACAGCGGACGGTATGACGGCAGCACATATTGCGCCACGGACGGAAAGCGCTACGCGCATGCGCATTGCGTGAATATCGGCGCGGCAAGCCATATTATATTGAGAAGGATCATTGCAAACGGATCGTCCGGCTGCAACACCGCCAACATCAGCCTTGCCGGCGCGACCGGCGTCCTGCTGGAGGATTGCGCGGCATCGGGGCAGGGCAGGGTCGTCCTCAATATTCTCGGGTGCCGGAATATAGTCGTAAGGAGGTGCTGGCTCAGATGGACGGGCCCGAGCACCGGCGGAGGCGATACCAGCAGCATCGTCCAGATATATGATTCCTCGAATGTGCTCATGGAGAACAATATCGGGGTCAACATGACAAGGACCCCGACCGATGACTTCGGGATATGGGCGCATTACAGGAATGCCGCTCATAATACGTTTATGGGCAATGTCGTCTATCATACCCGGGCCTACTCGGCCGGGGGGTTCAGGGATGACGCCGCGTATGGAAGGCATTCGTCATACGGCCTGTTTGAGGACAATGTCGCCATTTTGCCCGTGGCCGGTGCCTATCACAGCGTTCCCGCCGACGCAGTCGGAACGGACCGCCACGTCTCTGAAAACAACACCTACGTGGGCGACGGAGGCGGCTCCGGCTTTCTGCTCCACGAACGGCCCAACAGGCCCGGTCAGGTGACAAGGGCCGCAATAATCAACTGCTCTTTTTGCAATCTTTGGGCCGGGATCGATGCAAGCTGGAGCGGCAACAACGTCGTCACCGCGCACAGGTACAACAACTTCTACAAGGTGAAAACGTGCCTTTTGCATGAGAAGCTGATGCGTCCGCCCGGGATCGACCGGACGGAGATGTGCGGCACCAGGGACCCCGGCTATGATACGGCCCGGTACGGCAGGGGCGCCTATCTTATCGTTCCGCCCGCGCTCAGGGGCAGGGGAGAAGGCGGGGCGGATATCGGCGCATCGGTCCTGTACCGTTACATGGGCGGGGTCCTGACCGGCATACCCCTCTGGCCCTGGCCCATGGAAGGCAGGATACTGGCCCGGTTCGGGGTCAGCCCGACATGGGAGGCGAAAGGGGGCATATGGAAAACCCTGGAAGGGGTATACCCGAAAAGATGACGGGAAGGGTCTTGATCATAGCCTACTCATTTCCGCCCGCGGGGGCCATAGGCGCCAGGCGCCCTTACGGGCTGGCCAAGTACCTTCCACATTTCGGCTGGGAGCCGGTAGTGCTGACGGTCGGACATCCCGCGGGCGAATCGCCGGAGGGCAACGGGGCGGAGGGCATCGGGGTGCTCGCAACGGATTACACGGACCGGCTTGCCCTGATAAGGAAACTGGCCGGGTTCGATTCCGGCGCGGGCGTCCACCAGCAAATGGGGATTCCGGTAACGAAACACTTCGGTTACCCCACGTGGAAGAGCAAGGCCATAAAAGTCCTGAGGGAGATCGTCGCCTTCCCGGACGAAGAGAGGGGATGGTACGGGCATGCCGTCAAATCGGCGTCTCGGTTCATGGACAGGCGTAGGGTCGACGCGATTATAAGCACTTCGTTTCCGGTCACGTCTCATCTGATAGCCAGGAAACTGAAACGGAAATACGCGGTCCCCTGGATCGCCGATCTGCGCGACCTGTGGACACAGAACCACTATTACGGAAAATCCGGGGCCATGCGATTTCTGGAGAGGTTGCTCGAGATGAGGACCTTGTCATCCGCGGACGCGCTCGTAACCGTTTCAGAGCCGCTGGCGGATGCGCTCCGGGGCCTCCACAGGGGCAAGGACGTCCGGTGCATAACCAACGGATTCGACCCCGACGATTTCAGGGGGATTCAATCCAGCCCGGGGAAAAAATTCAGCATAACCCATACCGGCAGGCTTTATAACGGGATGAGGGACCCCTCGGTCCTTCTGGAGACGGCGGCCGGGCTGATAGGAGCAGGCGATATCGACAGGGCGGCCATGGAGATATCGTTTTACGGACCTCGCGAGGAATGGCTCTCGGCCGATATAAATAAATATGGACTGGAAGACGTGGCCAGGGTGTGCGGCCCCGTGCCGCGGAGCGAAGCGATCAAAAAACAGAAAGGCTCCCAACTCCTGCTCCTTTTGCTTTGCAACGACGAAAGGGAAAAAGGCGTGTATACCGGCAAACTTTTCGAATATCTCGGTTCAAGGCGTCCGATTCTCGCGATCGGGGGACCGGACAGCGTGGTAAGGGACCTGCTGGCCGGCACGTGTTCGGGCCATTACGCGGCAAACAAGACCGAACTGTCGGCAATCCTGATGCGTTATTACCGGGAGTTTGCAAGCTCGGGAGAAATCGGATACCGCGCCAATGACACCCTTGAACATTATTCATACGACTCGATAGCCCGGCAATATTCGAGGGTCCTGAACAATGTCGTTGAAGGGGTCGTTGAAGGGGTGGCCGAAGCGGAGCGGGCGGGATGGAAGGCATAAGGCAGGCCGTGCGGGAACCGATATCTCCCATTCAATCGAAGGTCCTCTGGGCCTGTATCGGGACGGTTCTGGCTTTCTCCGTGGCCTTGGCCATTACGGAAGGCACATGGATCGACTCCATGCTGGTTTTATTCGCCCCCCTCGCGGTTTATCTTTCCCTGCAAAGGCCGTTCATATTTCCTGTCGGATTCTACGTTTTTTCAATTCCGTTCGAGAACCTGCTGGTTATGAGCGGGGCGCAGCACGGCGCGACGGTGACGAGGCTTCTGGGCGCGATAGCCATTGCCGCCCTTGCGGTGAAGGGCATGTTTGAGGGAAAGCTGAGGACGCCGGAGAAAATCAACCTGTGGTGGGCGTTGTTCGCCTTCTACTGCCTCCTGTCCATGACGTGGGCCATCTCCGGCCGGTTGTCCCTCGTGAGGGCGCAGACAATCATCGGACTTGCCGGGCTTTACATAGTTTTGTCCATGTACCGGGTGGAAAAAAAAGAATACGAATCTCTTATGTGGTTCATATTGGCCGGCGGGGCGCTGGCCTCGATATTCACGATTTATGCCTATCATGAAAACCTGCTCGATTTCGGGAACGCCGCGAGGGTCTCCCTGATATCATTGGACAGCAGCAAAGGCGTCAGCGGCGCAAACAAGCAGGCGTTTGACATGCTTCTGCCCGTTTCGGTGTGCCTGGGCATGCTGCTGAAGAAAGGCAGACCGCTCGTGAGGGCCTTCTTTTTCCTCGTCCTTTTTATGATGTTCTACGGCATCGTCATAACGGGATCGCGGGGGGGCCTGGCCGCGGTCCTGGCCATCCTGATTTTCTTCCTGTTGTCCGCCAGGAGCAGGCTGAAGGCGGCGATCATTGCCGCCGTAACGGTGGCCGCGACGCTGCCGATGACATCCGGGTTTTTTCTTGACCGCATTCGGAATTCGGTTTCATCGCACGCCAGCGGGAGGACCGATATCTGGCACGTCGGGTTGAAGGCAATGGGAAAATACTGGCTTTTTGGCGCCGGGCTCGATTGTTTTCCGAAGGCCTATACCGAGTTTGTCAGATACAGCCAGGTATATATGGGGCTGGACAGGGCCCCTCACAATATATTCGTCGGCATGTTCGTGGAACTGGGTATTATCGGCGGTCTGCTGATGGTCGTGGCGATGGTCCGTCATTACGCCGCAATAGGCCGCCTGGCCGGGAAATTTGAGACTGACCGGATTGTCCTGAAGGCGGCCTTTTGGGCGATCCTTGTGGGGGGCCTGTCGCAGGATGTCGTATGGTACAAATCATTCTGGCTGCTGTGGATGATGATAGTGATTCAAAAGCACGTCTCCGAAGCCGGCGGGGACCGTTTGGGACCGCCTGGAACCGGCCGCGCGGACTAAATAACAATGTGCGGGATATGCGGTATATACGACAGGGACCATCCCGAAATAAACGAGGATATCCTGTTGAGGATGCGCGACGTCATGATCCCGCGCGGTCCCGATGACGCGGGGCTGCACACCTCCCCGCACATCGGGCTGGGTCATCGGCGCCTCAGCATCCTGGATATATCATCCGCTGGACATCAGCCCATGGCAAATGAAGACGGGGCGGTATGGATCACCTTCAACGGCGAGATATATAATTTCCGCGCGCTTCGCGGCGCGCTGATCGGCAAGGGGCACATCTTCCGTTCATTTACGGACACGGAGGTGCTGGTCCACGGTTACGAGGAATGGGGAATGGAGGGGCTGCTGCGGAAGATAAACGGTATGTACGCGTTCGCGCTGTGGGACCGGGCGGCGGAGGAATTGATCCTGGCCCGCGACAGGCTGGGCGTTAAGCCGCTGTTTTATATGGAAAGGGAGGGGAAGGTGTATTTTTCCTCCGACATCAAATCCATTTACCTCGCCTCCGAAAAGGATTTGACCCTGGACTTGTGCGCGATGGATGATTTTCTTTATTCCTGCTGCATACCGCAGCAGCGTTCAATCTTCAGGGAGGTCAGGAAGGTCCAGCCCGCCCATTTTGTATCGTTCCGGAGGCGCGGCTCCTCCGCGAGACGGTATTGGGACCTGAGGTTCACCCCGAAATTGAAAATGGACGGCAATGAATGCCTGCGGGAACTTGAAAACAGGCTTTTCTCCGCGGTGCGGGCCAGGATGATAAGCGATGTCCCCATCGGCGCCTTCCTGAGCGGAGGGGTCGATTCAAGCCTTGTGGTGGCGCTTATGGCCGTCATGTCCGGTTCTCCCGTAAAGACGTTCTCCATGGGGGTCAGGGAGGAATCCTATAATGAGTTGAAATACGCCCGGATGGTGGCCGACAGATATTCGACCGACCATCATGAATTCATAGTCGAACCGGATGCCCTGGGCGTCCTTCCCGGGATAATATGGGCCTACGGAGAGCCCTTCGCCGACGCCTCCCAGATCCCCTCTTATTATATTTCGAGATTGACAAGGGAGCATGTCACGGTGGCGCTGACCGGGGACGGAGGGGATGAATCCTTTTGCGGATACGGCAATTCCGCCGCCTATTATTACGCGGGCCGGTACAGAAAGTATGTGCCCGGTTTTTTGCGCAACGGCCTGTTGCCGTCGGTCGCCGGGATCCTCGTATCGGCGGCGGGCAGGCGCGGCGCGGCCGGCAAGCTGAAGACGCTGACGGAATACGGGAGGGGCAGTTTCAGGGACACCCTTGGCATGGGCGGGATTTTCGGGGCCGGTCTCAGGGATGGAATTTATGACGCCGGTTTCAGGCAAAGATTAAACGGGCATAATCCCGTTGATATTTTTGAGGAATGTATCGCGGATGCGGACTGGTCCGAGGACCAGTCCGCGGGCCGGCCCGACGAAGTGGACAAGTGCCTTTACATCGGCATCAAGACCGCCCTGCCCAATGACTATCTGACCAAGGTGGATGTGGCGACAATGATGAACTCTCTGGAGGCGCGTTCGCCCTACCTCGATTACGAACTGATGGAATTCGCCGCAAGGCTCCCGTCAAATGTAAAGATGAGGCGCGGCAGACAGAAGGGCCTTCTCAAGGAACTGGCCGCAAGGTATGTGCCCCGTTCCGCCGTTTACAGGAAAAAATGGGGGTTCGGGATACCGGTCGGCGTCTGGTTCAAGCGGGGCGATATGAGCGACCTGCTTCACGATGTCCTGCTTGGCGAACGGGCCGCAAGGAGGGGCTATTTCAACATGGACCGCCTGCGCGGCCTGATAACGGAGCATCTTGCCGGGAAGGCCGACCACGCATGCCGGCTGTGGGCGATGCTCTGCCTGGAGCTGTGGCACCTGATGTTTATCGATAAAATCCTTTCGAAGTCCGACAAATTGATCTAGGACCTGTCCGGGATTTCCGTCCAATCATGAAAGTACTGGTCCTGACGAATATGTATCCCAGATGCATGGGCGGCACTTTTGTCCATGAACAGGCAAAACATCTGATTAACGCCGGCTGTGAGTTGCGCGTGATAGCGCCGGCGGCGTTTTACCCCAAGGCGCTTGCAAACGGCAGCAGGTGGAGTACATACGCCAAAATACCGGCGAGGGCAATGATCGACACGATACCCGTATATTACCCCAGATATTTACGTCTGCCCGGAAAATGGTTCCACGCGCCGGCCTGTTATACCCAGTATCTCGGTCTCAGGAATACCGCAGACGCCATAATCCGGAAATTCAGGCCGGATTTGATCCATGCCCATGGGGCCACGCCCGCCGGATATATCGGACTGATGCTGAAAAAGAGGTACGGCCTGCCGCTTGTCTGCAGCCTGAGAGGCAGCGATATCAATCTTTATCCGGGTTATGGGAGGCTGTCTTTCCACATGACGCAAAGGGTCATCGCCGAATCCGACGGGCTGGTCAGCGTGAGCGCCGCCCTGAGGGATGCCGCAAACTCCGTCGCGAGGGCAAAAACAAAAAATGAGATCCGGATCGTCCATAACGGATGCGATCGTGACAGTTTTGCCGGCAGGCCGGAAGACCGCCGGGCCACAAGGGCGAAACTGGGCATTCCCGGGACCGCCAGGGTCCTTGCATTCGTTGGCAGCATATCCCGTGACAAGGGGATATGCGAATTGATGGAGTCTTTCAGGCGGATACATTCACTGGATGCCGGGGTGCATCTGCTCGTTGCCGGCGACGGCCCGGAGGCGGCCATTCTGGAGGCGATGGCCTCTCATAACCTGTCGGCCAACTTGCATCGGCTGGGCGGCCTTTCCCACGGGGCAATCCCCGCCGTCCTGAGCGCGGCGGATGTCCTTGTCCTGCCCAGTTACCATGAGGGGCTTCCGAATGCCGTGCTGGAGGCGATGGCCTGCCGTTTGCCCGTCATCGCCACCCGCGTCGGAGGAATCCCCGAGGCGGTGGAAGACGGGGCGAGCGGCCTGCTGGTCCCCCCGGGTGATGCCGAAACCCTGACCGGAAAAATCAGGTACCTGCTCCTGAATGATGATGTCGCAAGGCGGATGGGCGACCGCGGACGGGAGATCGTGCAGGCGAAGTTTACATGGAGGGCCAATGCGGAAAAGGTGCTGGGGCTCTACGGCGAGGTCATGAATGCAAAATAAGAAGGTCTGCATTATAACCACCGCGCACCGGGCCTTCGACGACCGGATTTTCCACAAGGAGGGACAAAGCCTCGTCAGGGCGGGATACGAAGTGGTGCTCATCGCCCCCCACGAAAGGGAGGAGACCGTGGGCGGCATACATATAATACCTTTGCCGGGGGCGGGAAGGACGGCCCGCAGGCTGCTCCTGGCCGCGTTAAGGGCCTATCTTCTTGCCGTGAAAACAGGGGTTTCCATTTATCACATCCACGATCCCGATCTCCTTCCGGCGGGTATTTTGCTGAAGGCGCTGGGCGGGAAAAAAAGAAAAGTGATATACGACGTCCACGAGGACTACGGGAAAAAGATGCTCTCGAAAAAGGGCATGGGAAGGAGGCTCATGGCGGGGTTTTTTACCTCTTTCGAAGCTGCCGCGGCCCGGATGCTGGATTATGTGGTCGCCGCCGATTCGAACATAAAAAAGAAATTCAGCGGCGTGGGCGCGGAGGTGATAGGCAATTATCCTCCGCTCAATTTTTCGGCAGCGCCCGGGAGGCGGGGCGGGCGGACCATGAGGATGGTCTATACTGGGGGCATTTGCCGCGACAGGGGAAGCAGGGTGATGATTGAAATGATGAAATACCTTGAAGACTGCGCCGTCGAGCTGCACCTGGCGGGCGCGATACTCGATACGAAAGACAGTTGCCTTTTTACCTCGACAGGGAAAGTCGCATATCACGGGTTCATACCCTGGCAGGATGTGATGAAGCGCCTGGCCGACGCGGACGCCGGACTCCTGCTCCTGCAGCCGACCCCTTCCTACGTCAACTGCACCGGCGAGGGGATAGTGAAATTATTTGAATACATGATGGCGGGGCTGCCCGTTATCGTTTCCGATTTTCCGCATCTGAGGGCCCTTATCGGCGGGATAGGGTGCGGGATATGCGTCGATCCGGCGGACCCCGCCAAAGTGGCCGGCGCCGTCAGGTTTCTCTTCAGCCATCCTGAAATACGGGAAGAGATGGGACAAAGGGGGAGGGACGCGGTCATGGGGAAATATAACTGGGAAAATGAAGGCGCTAAGCTGATTGCCTTATATGAAAAGGCCCTGGGCCGAAGTGGAAGCCGCGCCTGACATTAAAGTTTAAATGGTCATAAGGAAAATAACCCCGGAGAGCCGGCAGAAATATGAGGGCTCGTCGATCATGTACGGCTCCGTATTCGACGGCCCGCAATGGAGCGGCCTGTTCGCGGAGAAGATCGCGCATTACGGCCTTTATGCCGGCGGCGACCTGATCGGCGGCTTTTATCTCTACAGGGAGAAAAGATACGGGCTCACCGTATGCTGCAATCCGCCGCTTACGCCTTCGACAGGCCTTTTTTTCAGGGATGAGACCAAAAATCCCGCCAGGGCGATGGACAAATGCAAGGAGGTCATGTCCCTGGTGGCGGAATTCATCAATAAAAAGAATTATCCGATAGTGTCACTTGCATTCGATAAAAATACGGTCGATATGCAGCCCTTCATCTGGAGGGATTTCAAGGTGATCCCCCAGTACACGTATGTCATGGACCTGTCCCGGTCCGCGGGCGGGATATGGAAGGGGATGTCCGCTGAAAAAAGAAATGACATCACCAGGGGGACAAAAGACGGATTGGCCGTCAGGAGGCTAAACGATTACTCCATCGTGAAATCCCTGGTCCTCAAAACCTTTTCGAGGCAAAAAAAGAAAATTGACGATTCCGGCATGAACAAGGTCCTCTTTGATTTTGCAAACGGCGGCAACAGTTTTGGCTTTGCGGCATTTAACGGGAATGAGCCCATTGCCTGCACGTTTTGCGTTTACGACAGCAATACCGCCTATTATCTCCTCGGAGGTTATTGTTCCGAAAAAAAACATCATGGCGCCGGGGCAATGTGCGTGTGGGAATCGATCCGGCACGCAAAATCCCTTGCCCTGTCGTGTTTTGATTTTGAAGGGTCGATGGTGCCGTCCATAGAACGGTATTTCAGGGGGTTCGGCGGCCGTCTGACGCCGTATTACCGCGTGAACAAGGCAAGACTGCCCCTTGAAATAGCCCTCAAGTTTTTCAAGCGGAGATTGTTCTAGTGAACGTGATCATTTCCCACGATGTCGACCACATAACGGCCTGGGAACACCTGGGCAGGGACCTGATCCTGCCCAAGCATATCGTGAGGAACTGTATCGAGTTCGGCCTGAAACATATCTCTCTGGGCGAGACCGCCCGGCGATGCGGGGACATAATCAAAAACCGGTGGAACAACATTGCGGACCTGATGAAATTCGACAGGGGCAGGGGTGTCCCCTCCACTTTTTTCTTCGGCGTTCAAAACGGCCTCGGACTCTCATACACGCCGGATGACGCGAAACTCTGGATGAACAGGGTGGCCCGGGAAGGTTTTTCCATAGGCGTTCATGGGATCGCGTTTGAACTCCCGGAGGAGATCAGACGGGAACACGACGCCTTCGCCGCGGCCACCGGGCTCGACGGCTTCGGAATAAGGATGCATTACCTGCGGCGCAACCCCGAGACGCTCGCCAACCTTGAAAAGACCGGCTACAAATTCGACAGCACGCTTCCCGAATTGACGCCTCCCTTCAAGGTCGGCGGCATGTGGGAATTCCCCCTGCATATCATGGACGGCGATATCCTCTGCGGCAACGGCCGCTGGCAGGACCGGACCCTGGAGCAGGCCAAGGACTCCACGAAGGCCATACTGGAGGCGTCCGCGGACCGCGGGATCGAATATTTCACGATTTTATTGCATGACAGGTACTTCAGCGACAGTTTCCGGACATGGAAAGAGTGGTATGTGTGGGTCACCGAATTTTTAAAGGAGAGCGGCTGCAGGTTTGTCAGTTATGACGGGGCCATCGGGGAACTGGAGAGGGCCCATGCCGTCCTGTAAGGAGTCTCCATCATATTCCGGGGCCGGAAATAATCGCCGCCTGGCCGGCCATGACGCCCTTTTACTGCCCGGCGGGCGCGTTTCATCCTTCTGGCAAAGCGCCGGGTACGATGTCTACTGGGAGGGCCTTGTTTTCGCAAGCGGAATTCCATCGGGGCCCGAATCCGTGAAGGTGTTCGTCGCGGAACTTGAAAAAAAGGGGATAGAGGACGCCTGCGGCATGCTTAAGGGGATCTACTTTTTTGTTATCGAATCGAGGAAAAGCGGCGATATCCACGCGTTCATAGACAATTCCGGTTTGTACCATGCGTTTTACACGCCGCGCAGGGTATCTTCTTCCTTTCTCGAACTTGCCAGGCATGAGGGGCTTGCCGCTAGTGATTTTGATCCGGATGCGGTGGTTGAGTTCCTGCATTTCGGCTCGCTTTTTTCCTTCGGGACATATCTCCCCCCGATCAGGCGGATCCGCCACGACGATATAATCCGCCTTTCCCGTCAAGGCGGTAAACTGACATTTGCAAAAAAGAACGGCACCGGAATCTGCTCGCCTCCGGACTCCCCTTCGGTGACGTTCGAGCAGTTTTTTCATGAAACGGCCGCATCGCTCTGCAACCGCAGGGTCAGCATTGACCTTACCGGCGGCGTCGATACAAGGCTTGTGGCGGCAATGTTTGACCGCTGCGGCCTGCAATTCGAGACGGCCTCATCCGGCGGGACGCCCGAATACGAGGACATCTCTCTTTCGAGGCCGGTTGCCCGCGCCCTCGGACATCCATGGTTTGCCACGATACATTCGGCCTCCGGGCTGGAACGGGACATGGGCGACATACTCCTCGCAACGGACGGTTTATACGACGTCCTCTATTATCACCGGCTGTATCAATTGCAAAAGGACAGAAAAAAACGGGGCGTCGATACGATGATTTCAGGCGCCGGCGGGGAACTGTTCAAGGATTTCTGGTGGCTGCATGAATTCCCGTTTTACAGGAGAGGGGCGTCTGACATAGAGAGGTTCGTGGATATGAGGGTCATGTCGTTTGGGCCCATGCGCGGTATTTTGACGGGGGCGTTCGACGATGCCGCCTTCAATCTGAAGCGGAATCTCGTCAGGAGTTTCTCTCAATATGCCCTGGATACCAACACGAGGA
>JAJYGJ010000059.1 GCA_021790695.1 Nitrospirota bacterium
CCCAAGGGGAAAACGGTCTGTCGCACCCATATTCATCCAATATAACTCTCCAACTATCATACAAGGGGAAAGGCCGACGGACGAGAGACGGCGCGTCTGGAAAAAACGGGGTGATCGCTCTTCAAAACGTTTAAATGGATCTTTTGGGTTACGCCCGGAACGGCCGCCCCCGAATGAATAGGGCAGGCAGGTAAATGGGCTCTGGGAACAAGCGGATATACCCATCTAGAACTGCTCCTCTTTCCACATCTCCCTGGCAAACCTGACCGTCTTGTTCCTGCCGGTCCTTTTGGCCTCGTAGAGGGCCACGTCGGCATATTTGATCGCCTGCCAGAAACTCTCGGTGTCAACCGGAAACTCGCTTATGCCGAGGCTGATCGTTTTTTTGACGTTTCCGTCCATCACCTTCAGCTTTGCGTCCTCTATCGTCGTCCTTATCTTTTCAGCCACGCCGGCCGTCCCATCCCGTTCCACGTCCATAAGCAATATGAGGAATTCCTCCCCTCCGAACCTGATGACGAGGTCCGAGGCCCGCACGCTCTTTCGGAGTATATCGGCGGTTTCCTTGAGTATCGCATCGCCAGCATTGTGCCCGTAAACATCGTTTACCTGCTTGAAATAATCCAGGTCGCCCATGATAAGCCCGATGTTCTTGCCCCTTCGCAGGGTGCCCGCCACCAGGCTTTCCGTGTATTCCTGCAGAAAGCGCCTGTTATTAAGCCCCGTGAGGGAATCCTTGAGCGCCGAGTCTTTGAGCGTACTCATGAGCCTCTTGGCCTCGATGACCGGGATGGATTCCCTTATATACTGTTCCGCTGCGCGGATCCACCCGTCTATCGCGCTTAAGCGGTGTTCGTTCAGGTCGGATTGATCGAATATGAACTGCACGACCCCGCCGGCCGTGCCGCCCACCATCAGGGGAACGCAGACGTGCCTCTTTTCCTCGCCGTCCATGAAAGACTTGCATATCCCGGGGTACTGAAGCGAGGATATCCTGTGCCCGGTTTTCTTCGCCCTGCAAAGATAACAGTTGTCCAGGATGTCCGGATTGCACATGGGGTTGGCCAAACCCTGAGGCGGGAAGACCGTCTTCATCTTGTTCTGGCTGTTGGCTATTTCGTAGATCGTGAATTCATCCAGCCCGAAGTACTTGAATTCGGTGCCCAGACGCGAATAGACGTCTTCTACGTTTTCGTCCTCCTCGATCATCTTCTTGAATTTGGCCATGCTGTCGATCGTCTCCAGCAGGCCGTTGAATTCCGCGGAAAGCCTGCCGATTTCATCATGCGAGTTGACCTTCATCCGGTTCGAGATATCGATTTCACCCCTGTTAAGGGCCCGGATCTGCCCGATTATCGCCCTCACGGGATTTATTACCGCCCTGGAAATCGAGAAGGTAAACGTGACCAGCAGCGCCGTCGCAAGCAAAAGGACAATCGACAGGGCCGGGAAGGAATAAAGCAGCATCGACCTCATCCCGCCGGAATCGGACGCGTAAATGCCCGATGTCCTGGCCGAGTACTCATTGGACAGCGTAACCGCGTTTTCAATCGCGGCGTCATAATTTTTGAAGGCCCCTTCAAGGTCCGCGCCTTTTCGGGATGCCAGCATCGTGGATGCCGGCATCGTGGACGCCAGCGCCCCGGTTTTCAGGTTTGACAGCACGGCCAGCCCGGCCGATATCCTGTCCGTCTGCGCGGCCAGGCGGTTTACGAACACCAGGTCCGCGGATACAGCCGGTCTTACGGAAAAGCCCTCGATGAACTTTCCGGTCGCCCTCGAATAATCGTTTACCCTGCCGCCCCGCTGGAGGGCGCTAATGAATGAGCGGATGTCCTCGAGCCTCGCATCGGAGACTTCGGTTATCTTCATCACGTCCCTCTGGTCCCGGGCGGTAAGCAGATCGTGGCCCCCGATATCCAGATTTTGCAGTTTTCTTATGATCTTCTGGTTGGTCCGGTCGAAAGGGATCAGATAGTTTACGATCTTGTTCGATCTGCTTTCCAGGGAAATGAGGGCCGCCATGCTGATCGCAAAAATAGCCAGAAACCACAGCATCACCCCGGCTGAAAAAAGGAAGAATTTCTGCTTTAGCGGCCGGTTTCTGAACGTAAGAGAGCCGATCAGCTTTTTTAGGCCGGTTGTCTCCCTCTCCACCCTGCCCCCGCTGAACGGACTGTCTCTCATCAGGCGCGATTCTACAATATTGCCCGTCCCAAAATCAATTAAAAAATTAAGGGGTTTTGCGGAATTAACAAAGTAAAGTATTGCAAAAGGGCCTCAAGATTCAGAATTTTCTAAAAAAATGGTCTTTCCTTTTCGGCCAGCCTCAAAAATGAATCGCCCGCTTCGCCATCCTGCGAACCTATCTCACAATTGATCCCGAAGCCCGTTTCACATCAGACTTTGTATGGTCTTCCTGATGAGGGACAGGAGCGGAGAGGGATAGACGCCAAGCCATATGAGCCCGATGGCAAGCACGGCCAGAACGAGGCCTCCCCCAATAGGGATGATCGCCCCCGCGGCCGAGGCTGCCTGTTCCGGCGCGGCGGGCCCCGCGGGTTCCGTGGATTTTGGGGGCAGGGCGGCCTCTTCCGCCTCCACGGGCGCCGGGGAATACATCGTTATGATAACCCGGACGTAATAGTAAATGCCGATGGCGCTATTTATAACCAGGATGGAGATCAGAAGCCAGAGGGCGGAGCCCGCCCCGGCCGCGATGATGTAGAACTTGCCTACGAAACCGGCGGTAAGCGGTATGCCGGCCAGGGAGAAGAGCATCAGGGAAAACACTCCCGCGATGACCGGCCGCCTCGCGGCAAGCCCCCGATAGCCTTCGATGTCTTCGGCGTCACCGTCCGGGCCGGAAAGCACGGTGACGACCCCGAAGGCCCCCAGCATCGTTATGAAATAGGCGACCAGGTAAAATGAGACCGCCGTCACCCGGAGCGCGCCGCTTGCCAGGAAGGCGACGATCAGGTAGCCCAGGTGCGCTATCGAGGAGTAGGCCAGGATGCGTTTGACGTTGTTTTGAAGTAGGGCAAGCAGGTTTCCCGCGAACATCGAGGCTATGGAGATCACCGTAAGGGCAAGCGCCAGCGAGCCCATGGTGTGGATGTCCACCCGTGCGAAATATCGCAGAAAAAGCGCAAAGACCGCCCCCTTTGAGACCGTGGCCACGAAGGCGGAGACGGGGGCCGGAGCGCCCTCGTAAACGTCCGGCGTCCACATGTGAAACGGAGCCACCGCAAGCTTGAAACCGAAGCCCACCGCTATGAGGGCAAGCGCGCCAAGAAACACGGGGTTTGAGTATTTGATCCCCGCCGCGGCCCATGCGGCAATCCCTGAAAACTCCATGGTCCCCGAAAGCGCGTAGACCAGCGCCATGCCGAAAAGGAGAAAGGCCGAGGAAATCGCCGCCAGGACAAGATATTTCACCCCCGCCTCAATCGCCTTTTCCCTCGTGACGGGATAGGAAAGAAGGGCGTAAAGCGAGACACTCAGGGTCTCCAGGCCCAGGAAAAAAGAGGCGAAGTGCGCGCTCGCCACGAGCACGGCGGAGCCGGCGGCGGCCAGGAGCAGGAGCACGTAAAACTCCTCGCTCCTCACCCGGAGCATCCTCAGATAGCCATCTGAAAGAAGAGCCACCGCGAACGTGGCCGCGAAGACGAGGCCCATGTAAAAAAGGGCGTAATTGTCGATGACCAGAAGCGGGGTCACGCTCCTCGGGGCGTATGAGGCCGCGAAAGGCAGCGAGACAAAGGATATGAAAAGCCCCAGCAGGGCAAGCGCCGCAGCCAGCCCGCGGCCCCTGAAAAAGGCTATGGCCAGCATGACCGCGACCGGGCTGATCGAGATGAGGATGAGGGGAAGCAGGGCAAGGAGGTCAGCGCCGCTCATTCTTATCCCCCTTTAACGCTCCGGACTTCAACGGTCCGGACGCCGTCCGGTAAAAAGACGCCTGTGCCGGCGGCGCTGTCATCCGTCCCAGGCCGGCCACGGAGATTATTTTAACTTGCGAACCCGCAATGGCTTCGAGGCCCTGAAGCGCGGGGGAGGCCGCGTCTATCACGGGCTGCGGGAAAAGGCCGAGCCAGACGATAAGGATTATCATCGCCGCCGCGACCCCCTTCTCCCTGGCGGAGAGATCAGGCAGGCTCCAGCCCCTGCGCTCCTCGCCATGAAAGACGTGCTGCATCATCCTCAGGGCATAGACAGTCGAGACAATCAGCCCCAGGGCGGCCAGGACGCTCATGGCGGGATTCGCCTTGAACGCGCCGAGGAGGATGAGAAACTCCGCCACGAAATTACCCAGTCCGGGCAGGCCAAGGGAGGCAAGGGCGAAGACCATCCCCACCCCTCCCATGACGGGGACTTTTTCCCAGAGACGCCCCATAAGACCCATGTCGCGGGTATGGATGCGCTCCTGGAGCGCCCCGGCGAGGATAAACAGCATCCCCGTGCTGATGGCGTGGCAGATTATCTGCATCACGACACCCTGCAGCGCCAGGCTGTTCCACGCGAAGACGCCTATCAGGATGAACCCCATGTGGCTTATGCTGGTGTCCGCGATAAGTTTTTTCAAATCCGTCTGGCCGAAGGCAAGTATCGCGCCGTAAAGGATGCCGGCAACTCCGATCGCCATCGCCACGGGTGCGAACGAGGCTGATGCGGCCGGAAAGAGCGGCACGAGAAAACGCAAAAGCCCGTAGGCCCCTGTCTTCAGAAGCAGCCCGGCCAGTATGACGCTGCCCGCGGTCGGCGCCTCCGTGTGGGCATCGGGAAGCCAGCTATGGACAGGCACGGCGGGCAGTTTTACCGCAAAGGCCGTGAAAAAGCCCAGCATCAGCCAGAAGGCCGCGGCGGCGGACATCCGGGTGCCGATGAGACTGAAATAATCGAAGGTGTAAACCCCCGTCTGCGCCCCGTGTATGAAATAAAGCCCCAGGATGGCCATCAGCATCACAAGGCCGCCAAGCTGGGTGAAGATGAAAAATTTCATGGCCGCGTATCTCCGCCTTTCATGCCCCCAGACGGCGATGAGGAAATACATGGGCACAAGCATCATCTCCCAGAAGAAATAGAAAAGAAAAAGATCAAGGGCCAGGAAAACCCCTATGACGCCGGCCAGGCACCACAGGAGGTTGAAATGAAAAAATCCCACGCGGTCCTTTATCTCGTTCCATGAGACCGCCACGGAGACGATGCCCAGAAAGACCGTAAGAAACACCAGCAGAAAACTGAGGCCGTCCATCGCAAGATGGAACGAGGCGCCTATTTCCGGTATCCATCCGGCCTTGAGCTGGAGGAACCATGCGCCGTATTTTCCGACGCCCGTACCCGCGTGCCGGCCCGCCCATATCGCCGCCAGGAGGGCAAGGTCGAAGACGAGGGCGAGGAGGCTGACCCATCTCGCCGGAAGTCCCCGCCGGTCCCCGCCGTCAATACGGTCAATGAGCCAGGCAATGACGCCTCCCGCGAAGGGCGCGATTATCAGCCAGAGAAGCTCCATAGCTCACCGGCTCATCGGGCGAACACCGCTATGGTTATCGTGACCACGGCCCCGAGCGCGATGACCGCCGCGTAAAACCTCACCTTCCCGGTCTGGGAGAGGCTGAGCCCGTAATGAAAAAACATGTTCACCTTCGCTATGAACGAATAAAAAAGGTCCACGGCGTCGTTCCTGTTTGTCCTTGCAAGCCATCTGTACGGGGCCGCCAGGGTTTTTTCATAAAGCCAGTCAAACCCCCAGTCCTCGAACCAGAACCGCTTGAGGACCTTGCCGATGGCGGTGCCGGCCATCTCCCTGGAATACTCGGGAGAGGAGAGAAAGAAGAAATAAGCCACGTAGATGCCGGCAAGAGAGACTATCGCCGCGACCGCTTCAAGCAGGAGGTCGGTCTCCGGCAGGGGGGCGGCATACGTCGCTGAAGGCAGCGCGCTTGCCAGGAAACGGGAAAAAAACATCGACCCCTTTATCCCGAAAAACGCGGGAAAATTGACGAACCCGCCCGCGACGGACAAAAAAGCCAGTATTACAAGCGGGATGGCCGCGCGGGGGCCGGGTTTCTTGCTGATCTTCGCCTTTGCCTCTCCGAAGAAGACGATGAACACCAGCCGGAAGGTGTATATGGAGGTAAGCAGCGCGCCGGCTATCGCCGCCGCCCACAGCCAGAAACCCGCCCGCCCGGCCTCCCAGGCGCTCGAAAGGATGAGGCCCTTGCTGTAAAAACCGGCCGTCACCAGAGGAAGCGCGGAAAGCGAGCAGGCCCCGGCGAGGAAACACCAGAAGGCAAGGGGCATCTGGCGCCTGAGCCCGCCCATCCTGAAGATGTCGTGCTCGCCGCCAAGCCCGGCGATGACCGCGCCGGCGCCGAGAAACAGGAGGGCCTTGAAAAAGGCGTGCGTCATGAAGTGGAATATCGCGGCCGACCATGCCCCGACGCCCAGGGCCACAAACATGTAGCCTATCTGGCTGATCGTCGAATAAGCCAGCACCCGCTTTATATCGTGCTGCACAAGCGCGCTCATCCCGGAGACAAGGAGCGTTGCCGCGCCTATCACGGCGACCGCGATCTGCACCGCCGGGGCCATCGTGAAAAGCACGTTTGTCCTGGCGATGAGGTAAACGCCCGCCGTCACCATCGTCGCGGCGTGTATAAGGGCGGACACGGGGGTGGGGCCGGCCATGGCGTCGGGAAGCCAGGTCTGAAGCGGAAGCTGGGCGGACTTGCCGATTGCGCCGCCAAGCAGAAGGGCGGCGGCGATCGTGGGCAGCGCCCCTCCCGGCCGCCAGTGCAGCGCGGCCAGGTTCATCATCCGCTGTATATCGAGGGTGCCCAGGTTGATAAAGATGAGGAAAAGCCCTATCGCCAGGGCGGTGTCGCCTACGCGCGTCACCACGAACGCCTTTATGGCCGCGGCCCCGTTTTCTGGCTCCCTGTACCAGAAACCTATAAGAAGATAACTGCAAAGGCCCACCCCCTCCCATCCGAGATAGAGAAAAAGGAGGTTGCCAGCCAGGACGAGGACGAGCATCGAGCCCACGAACAGGTTCATATAGGCGAAAAACCGGCTGTAGCCGTCATCGGCCGCCATGAACTCGGCCGAATAAAGGTGGATGAGAAAACCCACGACAGTCACCACGAGCACCATTATGAGGGAAAGGGAATCCAGATAAAGCATGACGCCCGGCGCAAACCCGCCGACACTTATCCAGCGCCAGAGGGTCTGCGTGTAAACATGCGCGGGCGGTGGGGCGTTTATGAAACTGGACGCCACGAGGATGGCGACGAGGGCCGAAAGCCCCACGGAGCCGACACCCACCGCGGCCGCGGGCCCGTTGCCCATCCGCCGGCCAAGGACGGAAAGCACGAGAAACCCCGCAAAAGGCAGGGCCGGTATCAGCCACAAATAAGGCAGCATCATATTTCCGCTCCCTACCCTTTCATTCTGTTGGCGGCGTCCGCGTCCAGGCCGCCGAACCGGTGGTACGCCAGGAGCACAAGCGCAAGCCCCACCGAGACCTCGGCCGCCGCCATGGCGAGTATGAATATGAACATTATCTGCCCGTCCGGCTGCCCCCACCGCGATCCGGCCACCACGAAGGCCAGCCCCGAGGCATTGAGCATTATCTCCACCGACATGAGAATAAAAAGCAGGTTTCTGCGCGCCAGCACGCCTATCACTCCGATTACGAAGAGCACCCAGGCGACGATCAGGGCGTAATTCATCGGTATCATGTCCATCCGGAGCGGGTTCACCGGGGCCGGGTTTGCAGGGATCGGGGGCATCATTTTTTGACCGTCCCCTCCCCCCGGTCCGTTTTCTTCGATGATCCGGGCTTCTTCGCGGATACGGGCCCGATAAATGATTCGGGCCTGACGGCGCGGCCAAGATGCAACGCCCCGATCAGGCCGGACAGAAGGAGAATGGAGGCAAGCTCCACCCCTATGAGATAAGGTCCGAAAAGCGTGACGCCCACCGCCCTGGGCCCGACCATCATGGCATACGGCCGGACAAATGCCGGCGGCAGGCGGCCTCCGCCCGGCAGGCGGGCCGGGCTGACAAGCATGTAAACGACGTCCGCGAGGAGCACCGAGGCCAGAAGGACGGGGCCGACCCATGTCCAGACCCGCATCCAACCCTTTTCCGTACGGTAGGATTGCGTGCCCAGGTTGAGCATCATTATGACGAATACAAAGAGGATCATGATCGCCCCTGCATAGATTATGACCTCCAGGGCCGCGACAAAAGGCGCGCCGACCACGAAAAATATCACGGCGACCGAAAGAAGCGAGAGGATCAGGTACAACAGGGCATGGACTATGTTCATCTGGACGATGACCATCGCGGTTGAAACAATGGCGACGGCGGCCGCTATGTAAAATGCATAGATCATGGCATGATGTCCTTTACGTCGACCGGGGGGAATTCGTTTTCATTTTCTCCCTTGCCCTTGCCCTTGACGGACAGGCCGGCCACCTTGTAGAAATTGTATCCCGGGTACTTGCCCGTGCCGCTTATGAGCAGGTCCTCCTTTTCGTAGACCAGGTTGTGGCGATGGTATTCGCCCATCTCGAAATCCGTCGTGAGCTGAATCGCGTAGGTAGGACACGCCTCCTCGCAAAACCCTCAGAATATGCACCGGGAGAAGTTTATCCGGAAAAACTCCGGGTATCGCCTGCCGTATTCGTCCTCGGCCGCCTGCAGCGCGATGCAGTCGACCGGGCAGGCGACGGAGCATAGATAACAGGCCACGCACCTCTCCTGCCCGTCCGGGTCGCGGGCCAGTATGATCCTGCCCCGCCACCTTGGCGGTATGTAGGGTCTCTCCTCCGGATAGAGCACCGTCACCTTGCGTTTGAAAAGGTGCAAAAAGACAGTCCATATGGCCCGGAGAACGCTCAGCATCGTTTCACTCCTTTTTCAGCGGGCGGCAAGTATGATGCCTCCCGTGACAACCAGGTTCAAAAGCGCAAGCGGCAGCATGACCTTCCAGCCCAGTCTTATGAGCTGGTCGTACCTGGGCCTGGGAAGGGCCGCCCGCAGCAGGATGAAAACCCCGATAAAAAAGAACGTCTTTATGAAAAACCAGGCAAGCGGAGGCAGCACCGGGCCGAGCCATCCGCCGAAAAAGAGGGTGGCCGTGAGCGCCGAAATAAGCGTTATGCCAAGGTACTCCCCGACGAAGAAAAGCCCGAACTTCATGCCGGAATACTCCGCATGAAACCCCGCTACAAGCTCGCTTTCCGCCTCCGGCAGATCGAACGGCAGCCGGTGGGTTTCGGCCACGCCGGCGATGAAAAAAATGACAAAGCCCAGGAATTGCGGCACTACGAACCAGAGCTTCCTCTGCGCCTCCACTATGACGCGAAGGTTGAAAGAGCCGGCGAGCATCACGACACCCATGAGCGACAACCCCATGAATACCTCGTAGCTTATCATCTGCGCCGAGGCCCTGAGCGCCCCGAGAAGAGCATATTTGTTGTCCGAGGCCCATCCCCCGAGGGCCACGCTGTAAACCCCCAGAGAGGAGAACGCCAGGAAATAGAGCAGCCCCACGTTCAGGTCGGCCACGGAGATGGAGGGCGCCCACGGGATCACCGCGAACGACAGGAGCACCGCAACGACTATTATCGCCGGTGCGATGATAAAGACGGGCGCGTCGGCAAACGGGGGGATCCAGTCCTCTTTCGCCATTATCTTTATGAAGTCGGCAACGGGCTGGAGAATACCGAAAGGTCCCACGCGGTTGGGCCCGTATCTGTCCTGCCAGAACGCAAGGAGCCTCCTTTCAACCCATATGAGCATCGCCGCGATGCCGAGCGTCACGGCAAGGACGCCAAAGACGATAATCAGATATTGCACGGTCACGGACATTTGGCTCCCGGAACCTTCCCGCCGCGGCCGCCCGCCCGGCCCGGTCTCATCATATCTCTATCAATATCCGGCCATTTCCTGATCATTGCCCCGAGACTCCTTTTTGCCCGTTTCGATACTGGCCGCTTCCACACTTCCCCATGCCGGGAGCCGCACCCCGTGCATCCCCGGCAGGCCGAAAGGAAAACCCGCCAGGCCGCGCGGGACCGAGGGGTCAAACCTTGCCGGCAGGCGGAAGGATACGCCGCCGACGGTAAGCCTCAGTTGTCCGCCTTCCTCACAGGGCAACTCCCCCGCGTCTTCCGGGTTCAGCGCCAGGTACGGGGCAGGCACAAGCTCTGAAACCGCGGGGGAAAGCGCGGAGAGCTTCTCCGACCCGAACACGTGATAAAGCGGCGTCACCAGGAATTTCCCGCCAAGAGCCCGTTTGAAGGGGGGCGGAATGTCCGCAAAATATGAAAGTGAAGAACCATTGCGGACAGGCTCTATGAGCCTCTTGCCGGGGTCTCCGCCCGCAAGCGGGCCCCCCGCCTCGCTCTGGAATTTGTTTACCGCCTGCACGGAGTTCCAGCCCGGGGCCCAGAAGCGGCTTATGAGGGCGGAGGGCTGCCGGCCCTCAAACCCCTCCATGGAAAATGAAAGCGGGGTATCGACGTCCATGGGGGGTTTCGGCTCGTTGACGTCAACGTCCGCCAGGATGGCGGTTCGCCCGCTGTAACGGTGCGGCTGGCGAGGTATTTTCAGCCCCGCCACGCGGAAATCCGCGGACGGCGCGGCCTCAAGAACGCCGCTTAAGGCCGGCATCTCCCGGGCCAGCGCCTTTAGCACGTCGTCCAGGGTAAACAAGTCTTCGGAGGCGGCCAGCCGCGGGGCGGCCAGCATTGCCAGCAGCCAGCGCCAGCTTTCCTCAATCTGTCCGCCAGGCGGATAGACCTTGTAGAAGCGCTGGGCGCGCCCTTCGTTGTTTATAAAAGTGCCGCTGCCCTCCGCGAACGCGGCGGCCGGCAGCACCGTATGGGCCATTGAAGACGTATGGCTTGGCGTATGGTCAATCACGATCACCTGCCTTGCCCCGAGAAGGGCCGAGGCCTCCGGCGCGTCCAGCCGGTCGAAGAGATCGTTCTCAAGGACGATCACCGTGTCCGCCTTCTTCCCGGTTACGGCCCTCGCCGCGTCCTTCAGTCTCCCCCCGCCCAGCAACCCCAGGCCGATGCTGTTGCATTCGGGAACAACAAAGCACAGACTAGCGTCGATACCGGAGTCCAGGAGCGAGTGTGCCACATTCGAGGCCGCCCGGATGACCGCCAGGCTGCCTGCCCCCGTGCCCGAAATGATAACCGGGCGTTCGGCCTCCCTGAGGCGGGCCGCTATGAGCGCGGCCAGGCGGGCCGCGTCTTCCGGCAAAGGGCCTTCCGGGGCGGACGCGTTCGGACTGATGGCCGCGGCCACGGCAAAACCGAGCCTTGCGATATCGTCCGGGGCGCCCCTGAAAACCCCCTCGGAAACAGGGTCGATCCTGGTGGCGGAGAGCGCGGCTATGAAGAGCGGCCCCTTTCGGTCCTGCACCGCGTCCCTGATGGCGTAATCGTGCCATAAAGGTATCCCCAGCGTTTTGGAGGCCAGAGCGGACGGCCTTTGCCTTACCGACTGCCTCACGGCAAGCCCCAGCCTCGGAGCGGTATCCGGCACGTCCTCACCCAGGATAAAGACGGCGTCCGCCTCGGAGACCGCCTGGAGCGACGGGGTGCGGACCGGGCCCATGGTCAGGACCGATATTATCTGCCCGACCAGATCGAAGTCCGTATCTGAAAAACCGGCGTAAAAATTCTCCGGCCCTGAAAGCCTTCGAAGAAGATAGTTTGCCTCGAGCGATGCCCTGGGCGACCCGATGCCCACGATCCCCTTTGCGCCCTCAAGGAGCGATTTCATATGGGGCAGCACCCTGCCCTCGTCGAGCGTGTTTTCCTGCCTCATGCCGGAGGCCGTCCGGGTGACGTGATACGGGCGGCGGATACGCCTGTCGCTGTTGACGAATTCGTATCCGTAGCGCCCCCGGTCGCAGATGAAATACCCGTTTACCTGGCCGTTGTACCGGTTCAGTATGCGCCTCAGGGTCCCGTAACGCTCTCCCGGTATCGTGTTGCAGCCCAGGCCGCAGTGCACGCAGACGGAAGGGGCGGTCTGAAGGTCCCATTTTCGCGTGTAATGTCTTTTAAGCGTCTTGTCCGTGAAAACGCCCGTCGGGCAGACCTCGACAAGGTTTCCGCTGAACTCGTTTTCAAGGACCCCTTCCTCCTGCCTGCCGAAATAGACCGCGTCGTGGGCGGCAAAGACGCCGAAATCCCTGCCGCCCGCGTAATCGTTATAGAAACGCGTGCACCTGTAACACTGTATGCAGCGGTTCATCTCGTGGTTCACGAAGGGACCCAGATACTGGTTCCGGTAGGTCCGTTTCCTGAAACGGGTCCTCCGGTAAGCGTGCCCGGTCATTACTGTCATGTCCTGCAGGTGGCATTCCCCGCCCTCGTCGCAGACGGGGCAGTCGTGCGGATGGTTGAGCATGAGCCACTCGATCACACTGGCCCGGAACTCCACCGCCTCACGGTCCTTTATGGATATCCTCGTGCCCTCGGAGGCGGCCGTCATGCAGGCCATTACAATCTTGCCCTCCCTGTCATCCTCATCCTTGAACTGTTTTACCGCGCACTGGCGGCAGGCCCCCACCGAGTGCATGGCCGGGTGCCAGCAGAAATAGGGCAGGTCGAAGCCGAGGCCGAGCGCCGTATCGA
>JAJYGJ010000134.1 GCA_021790695.1 Nitrospirota bacterium
CCTTGTCCATCGTTATGCCCAGCCTCTCGGCGGTCGCCTTTATTATCCTCAGATTCGCCTGATGGGGCACGAAGAGCGCGATATCGGACGGAGCGAGGCAGGCGGCCTCCAGGGTGTTTCTGACAAGGCTCTCAAGAGTCTTTACCGCTATCTTGAACGTCTCGTTGCCGCTCATTTGAATGTAGTGGAGCTTTTTTTTAAGTGTATCTTCGGAGGCCGGCATCCTGGAGCCGCCGGCCGGGATGGCAAGCAAGTCGCCCATGACGCCGTCGGCATGGATATCCACCGAGATGATCCCGCTTGTGTCATCGGAAGCCGGTCCCACAAGGGCCGCGCCCGCCCCGTCTCCGAAAAGCACGCAGGTAGAGCGGTCGGTCCAGTTCGTGACCCTGGAGAGGACCTCGGAGCCGACAACGAGCACTTCCCGGTACCGGCCGCCGGCGACGAAGGAATCGGCAACAGAGAGGGCGTAGATGAAACCGGAACAGGCCGCGTTCACGTCAAAGGCGGCCGGCTTTGACGCCCCCAGCTTGCTCTGAAGGACGCAGGCGGCCGAGGGCACCAGGGTGTCCGGCGTAACGGTCGCAACTATTATCAGGTCCAGGTCCCGGGCCTTGACGCCGCCGGCTTCGAGCGCGCGCCTGGCGGCCTTCAGGGCCAGGTCGGAACAGGCCTCTCCGGCGCTTGCGATGCGTCTTTCCCTGATGCCGGTGCGGCTGGTGATCCACTCGTCACTGGTTTCCACCATCTTTTCGAGGTCGAAGTTGGTGAGTATTTTCCGGGGGACGTAAGAACCCGTGGCCTTGATCCTAGCCCGCGGCAAGTGAGTTGCCTTTCACGGTAAGCGGGTTTCTGTTGATCTCCCGCCGGATTATTTCATGGGTCTTTTTACCGGAAAATTCGGCGGCCATCTTTATGGCGTTTTTTATGGCCTTCGCGGTAGAGCGGCCGTGGCCTATTATACAGGTGCCGTTTATTCCCAGGAGCGGAGAGCCGCCCTGCTCCGCGTAATCCGTCTTTTTCTTGAACCCCCTCAGGGCCTTCTTTATGAAAAGATAGCCCATCCGCCCGGTAGGCAGCCCCGCAATCTCCTGTTTGAGCATCTTTATGGTCGCCTCGGCCAGCCCCTCGCTCGTCTTAAGGACGATATTGCCGATGAAACCGTCGCAGACCACGACGTCGGCAAGACCTGCGAAGATGTCCTTCCCCTCGACGTTTCCGATGAAATTGAGGTCGGTCGCCTGAAGGAGCTTGAACGATTCCTTGGTAAGCTCGTTCCCCTTGCTCTCCTCCTCCCCTATGGAGAGGATCGCCACCCTGGGAGAGGGCCTGCCCAGGATATGTTTCGCATAGGCGTTGCCCATAAGGGCGAACTGAAGGAGGTTTATGGGGCTGCAATCGACATTGGCCCCCGCGTCTATCAGGACGAAGGATTTATTGAAAGTCGGCATTATGGTGGCTATGGCGGGCCTGTCCACGCCGGAGGACGCCCCGAGCACTATGAGGGCCAGCGCCATCATGGCGCCCGAGTGGCCGGCGCTCACGACGGCATCCGCCTCCCCCGTCTTGACAAGGTCCACGGCCCGCCGGATGGAGGAGTTTTTCTTTTTCCTTATCGCCGCAAGAGGCGGCTCCCCCATGCCGATGGCCTCGGAGGCGTGCAGTATCTTTGCCCTGAGGGGAGGGAATTTCTTGTTTTGCAGTTCCCTGGCCACGGCGCTTTCATCCCCCACGAGCAGGATTTCCACGTCCTTGTATTCATTCAGGGCCTCCACCGCCCCTTCGACTATCGCGGACGGGGCGTGGTCTCCCCCCATTGCGTCAAGTGCGATTCTCATCCTGCCTTTTCGACGATGTCAAGGACCTTTCGCTTGTTATACGTGCCGCAGCTCGGGCAGACCCTGTGCGGCAGCCTCGGCTCCGAACATTCCGTGCAGGCCACCAGATGCGGGACCTCGCCCTTCCAGTTGGCCTTGCGTTTGTCTCTCCGGCTCCTGGTGTGCCTATGCCTGGGATTGGCCATTTGCGCTCCTTTCAGTTTGTTTCAATTTTCGCTTTTCGTCCTGGTTTTTCCGTTTTCGAGATATCTCTTCAACTCGAGTCCTTTTGAATCCGAGGGTCCGCTGCCCGGGGGACAGACGCAGCCCTCCACGTTCAAGTCCCGGCCGCACCCGGGGCATATGCCTTTGCAGGCGTCTCCGCACAGCACTTTTATGGGCGTGGACAGTATCAACTGCTCTGCGGCTATCGCGCCGGTGTCCAGCTCGTCGGCCTTGTAGAAACCGGTGTCCATCTCTTCCATCGCCAGCTCCGGGGACTCCCCGGCCATTTCTTCCACGGGACGATACACGAGGTCAACAGGCGCGGAGACCTCCCGGACGAACTCCCGCAGACAGCGGCCGCAGACAAGCTCCATCCGGGCCGTCACGGTCCCCTTCACAGCGACCTCGGGACCGGTCTTCCGCACGTGGATTTCCACCCTGGCAGGCGTTTCGCGCTCGTTGATCCTGACAGAAGCTTCCTCGCTCACATCCAGCCCTTCCTCGGGTATTTCCGAAACCTTTATC
>JAJYGJ010000021.1 GCA_021790695.1 Nitrospirota bacterium
GCCCGGGGGCCTCGGTGTGGATATCGACTTGAGGAGGGGCGAACTCCGGAAAGACATCATACCTGGCGCTGGTCAGGGAATAGAGGCTGTAACCCAGAAAGACCGCGGCCAGGGCGATGATGATGCCCCTTCGGCGAAGGGCGAAGGCTACGATAGCGCCCAGTATGCCATGCCGCGCGTTTCCGTTTTCAGCCATCAGTCCTCGTCTTCATCTTCCTCGCCGCCTTTCGGCTTTTTGACCTTGGGCTGCATCTCCGCGGAGAGCAGGGCCTGAGCGCCGCCAACCACGATCCGCTCGCCGTTTGAAAAGTTTAACGTGCCGGCAACGAAATAACCGCCGGTCACGGACGTTGAGACCGGCACTTCCACCCTGTCAAACCCGGTTCCGGTTTTCTTTATGTAAACCCATGCCCTTCCGTTCAGCCAAACCACCGAGGAAAGAGGGATGAAAAACCCGGTTTGGGCCTTGCCGGCCGGGAGCCGGGCGGTCACATTCATTCCGGGCAGGAGCCCGGCGGGCAGGGAAGGGGCGATATAGATGAAACTAACTCCCTGGATACGGGGGTCCGTTGACCTTGCACGAGACATGAACCCCGCCCGGGCCGTCGGGCCCGCCGGCGACCGGATGCCGATCTCCGCCGGGATGCCGCGCAGGGCCTCCGCCGGAGGGACCGTGACCCGCACCAGTACGTCCCGGGAGTTTACGAGTCTTTGATATCCCGGCGAAGAGGTGAAAATCCATCCGGCAAGCCGGTCTCCCCATTCCAGTTTGATCCTGTCTTCCGCTTCCTGCAGTAGCCAGCTTGCGCGCGCCTGCCCGGCTGTGTCCGAGGCAAGCGACGCGGCGGCCGCCTCGACCGCGCGGTCCGAGACGTTCTTGCCGATTTCATTTAGTGTTTTTAAGCGCCTGTATTGCCTTTTGGAGGCTTCAAGCTCCGCGTTGGCCTTCTCCAGGGCGGACGAGGCGGAAACAAAACTGGTCCTGTCCATGAACATCTCCCCCGGCTGAAGGACCGTGCCATACGCCTCGATCATTTCCTGGCGGCGGGACGATTCAAGGGTTTCGGTCCGTATGCCGCCCGCGGCCTGCGACTTCGCGCTGACGGTCACCGTATAGCCCGCGCCCGGCTGCCCGAACACGTCTCCGGCAAAAACAAAAAAAACCGCCAGGCATACCGTGAATAACAAAAAAGCAACCGGGATCAAGGGCCGGCCTCGCCGCCAGGTTTTCATCCATTCACCTCTTTCCGGAACATTATACAAATTCATCTTTGCATGCCGTCTTCCGCCGCCGCTTTTTGCGGGAACGAGTCGAAATTGTTGAGCGGTCTTTGGAGGGCGTCTTCAAGCTGTCCCACGGATTGCTGCGCGGCAATGAGCGCATCGAGGCGGGAAAGCCTGGCGAGGATTAACTCGCGCCTGGCCTCGTCAACGTCAAGGCTGCTTGCGTCTCCCATTTTAAACCGCGCCTGGACGGCCTTCAGGTTCCGCGAGAGCCCTTTAAGGAGAGAGCCGGCCGCCCTGAGGCCGTCGAGCGATTCCTTGTAGCCCGCGAACGCGACATCCATGTCCCTGATGACTCTGTCCTGGAGGGAGATAAACTCATCCCTCGCCTGCCGCCTCCGGGCCCTCGCCTCCGCGACAGGCCCCCGGTTTTGATTGAGGACCGGCAGTGTGAGGAAGACCCCGAGGGACCATTCGTTGTCGCCCTGGTCCCATGCATATCCCGGCCCGAGGTTTAGGTCGGGGTACTGTTTTGCGATCTCAAGCTGCAGGGAGGACTGTGCGGCCGCGTATTGTTCAAGACCTGCATGGATGTCCGCGCGGCCCAGGAGGGCCTGGCGGCGCATGTACGGCCGGTACAGGCTCGCGTTTACCTCTTTAAAACCCGCAAAAGAGATGTCGGTCCCTTTGAGGGCGCCGTCCGGCAGCCCAAGGGCGCCGGCGAGGCGGGCCTTTGCCAGGGCCTCCTCTTTTTTGGCCTCCGACTGCGCGAATATCGTCTTGTCCAGGGCGACCGTGGAGCTTGTGAGGGCGAACCGCGAGACAAAACCTTCCGCCAGACGGCTTTCATACAGACCGACGATCTCCTCAAGCAGTTTTCTTTGGGCGGCGAGCAGAGTTTCTTTTTGCGACGCGCCGTAAAATGAAAGGAGGTCTCGTCTGAGGCGGCTTCTTACGTTCCATGCCGTCATCGCCATCTGCATTTCCACCGCGCGGGACAGATGCCTTGCGCGTGCGATCCTGTAGCCGCGCCTTCCTGCGGTCTCTATCGGGATGGCGAGGTCGAACGTAAGGGTCCAGGGAGGAAGCCCCATGGGGTTTGCATGATACTGCGGGATAAATCTTGCCGCCGGGTTCGGCAGGCCGCCGGCGGTTATGATCCGGGCCTGGCTCGCCAGCCATTTGGCCCTGGCGACGTCCATCTCCGGATTGTAATAAAAGGCGGCGAGGGTTAGCATCTTCAAGTCCCAGGTCCCGGGCGGCCAGGGGGATACTTTCCTCTTCAGGTTTTTCTCGATGAATCGTTCAAGCCCTCCGCTTTGTAACGAACGGGCCTCGAATTGCCGCGCCGTCTTGAGCGGGTCCAGCGGACGGTTATGGAAAGTGGCGCACCCCGCCAGAAGCAGCGCCGCGAGCGGCAAAAGCAGCGGCTTTTTCATCCGGAACATATTTAATGCCAATTATACGCCCAACGCGGGCGAAAATCATGCGGAAATTATGAATTTCGAGACGGTTTCCGGCCAGCCGGTTAATCCACGGGCAGATATTATTCCGGGCGTTTTGTATCCGCCCGCTCTCATGTAATGAGGGAGAGCCCATACCTGCCTGCTCTTATGAATGAAGGGAAAAGGCCGACGGACGAGAGATGGCGCGTCTGAAAAACCGGGTGATCGCTCTTCAAAACGGCTAAATGGATCTTTTGAGTTACGCCCGGAACGGCCGCCCCGAATGAATAGGGCAGGCAGGTAAATGGGCTCCGGGGACAAGCGGATATACCTATCCAAGGGAGGGCGGGACGTTTGCCGCCGTAGCTTGGCAAGGCAAATTGAGACACTACCCGAATTTCGGACAACTGGATTTAGGCCCCGGGCATGATGTAACGTAATCGATGGAGGAAGCGGAGGCGCTTTTCGTGTGCGGATGCGATGAGGTGGGGAGGGGAGCCGGCGCGGGCGAGCTTTACGCCGGCGCGGTCATACTGGACTCCTCAAGGCCGATTGCCGGCCTGGCCGATTCAAAAAAACTTTCCGCCGGCAAACGCGAGAAACTGAGCGGGGAAATAAAGGCCTGCGCCCTGGACTGGCGCATCGGTAAGGCGAGCGTGGAGGAGGTCGACCGGCTGAACGTCCTTTACGCAAGCCTCCTTGCGATGGAGCGCGCAATCAGGGGGCTGAAAGTAAAACCGGGGAAAATACTGGTTGACGGCAACAGGAGACCGGAGATACCCGGCATCCCCGTCTTCGCCATAGTCCGCGGCGACGCCACGGTGGCGGCCATCAGCGCGGCCTCCATACTGGCAAAGGTGGCACGGGACGAGGCGATGCTGGAATGCCACAGCCTCTATCCCCAATACGGCTTTGACCTGCATAAAGGCTACCTGACGAAGAAACACCTGGAGGCGCTGCGTCAATATGGCCCATGTCCCATTCACCGAAGGACCTACGCCCCGATCCGCGAGCTGCTTGACCTCCGTAAAAGAGAGGACGGATTGTTCTGACCGCCATGAGGGAATTCGTGAAAAGGATTTCAGGAGCCGCACTGATCATTTTAATAACGGCCTTCATCTGCGGCTGCGGATGGAAAGTTGATCCCACGCAGCAGGAGGTAAACAGCAACCTTGATATCAATAATGGCGATCCCTCCGATGCCGCAACAGCGTCCGGCATCTGGCAAGGGTCTTATACGATCAGCGGCCAAACCTATTCCGTTACAGGAGTCATCGATGCTGCCGGGGAAGCGCGGTTTGCTCTCTCTGACGGCGTTAATTTTGCGGGCACCGTAACCACTTCAAATACCGGCATAAGCGGCCCTTTCAGCGTCTATGACCCTGACGGCGTCATTAATGGTCCCACCTCTCTGAGCGGCAGTTTCTCTGCCGGCGGGAATATGACGGCCCAATATGCAGCCCAGGCCGGAAACAGTCCCGCGTATGACGGAACCCTTAATGTCGCGTACAACTCCATCTATTCAAACCCCGCGGCCTTGTCCCTCATCGAAGGCACCTGGGCCAATGACGGACTTTCTTTCACTATCACGAACGGGCGGCTTACAGGCAGCGACAATCAGGACGGATGCTCTTATTCAGGAAATATTACGGTCCCTTCCTCCGCGAATAATATCTATCGACTGTCCCTCGATATAAGCGGCTGCGGCAAAGCGGGCAGTTACAACGGCATGGGTTTTATCGATGGCGGCGGCTTTACCTATTTTGTTTCAAACTCGCGGCAGGCACATTCCGAAACCCTCATCCAGCAATAATCAGCTCCACGGCCCGTCCTACTTGATTATCCGGTTTTTTGTGTTCAGCTTTATGATGACGGGCTTGAAATCCGCGGTCTCGTCCTCCCCGAGCCAGCAGTAATTGAATATGATGACCCTGTCGCCGACCGCGCCCTTTCTTGCCGTCGGCCCGTTCAGGCAGATCTGGCCGGGTTTTCCGGGGATGATGTAAGTCTCAAACCGCTTTCCGTTGTTGACGTTGCTCACGTGGACCTTTTCATAGGGCTTTATGCCGGTTTTTTCGAGGAGGCTCTTGTCAACGGTGATGCTGCCTTCGTAGGCCAGGTCGGCCTCCGTTACGACGCCCATATGTATTTTAGCCCTGAGGAAACACCTCAACATTGCGGTTTGCCTTTTTTGCTTTTCGCCAATTCCGGTCTGTTTTTTTATTTTCTTATGCCGTTTCTATTATCCGGGGGACCCGGTAAAAGTCGCCCTCGCGGTCCGGGGCGTTTGCCAGGACGTCTTCCGCCGGAAGACACGGCGACGTCCGGTCCTCCCTCATGACGTTCCGGAGGTCAAGGACGTGGGAAGTGGGCGCCACACCCTGAATGTCCAGCTCCTTCAATTTCCCGACGTGCTCGAGGATCGCGGAGAGTTGCCCCGAATAGAGCCTCACTTCTTCACCGGTGAGGGCGAGCCGGGAGAGCGCCGCTATCTTCAGTACGTCACCGCTGTCGATCATGATTGATAGTATAACGCAATTTATCCTGACGAAGTCTGATTTTATCCATGTAACGTCTGAAAATTTATCCGTGCAGGGTCTCGAGGTTGGCGAATTTTACGCAGAGCTTCTTTACGCCCACCATGGGGAAGTTCACCGTCACTTTCGCCTCTTCGCCTTCGCCGTAACAATCGCGCACAATACCTACGCCCCATTTCGGGTGTTTCACCCTGGTGCCGGAGACGTAAGGCGAGGGGATGGGTTTTGGTTTGAGCTCTTCTTTTTTCACCGCATTCCGGAAGGTCTTTTCCACCATGACGCACAATTCCCTGGGGATGTCCTGCAAAAACCTTGACGGCCTCTGCTCCTTTATCTTCTCGAACATCCGCCTGCTCTTTGCGCCCGTGAGGATGAGCATGTCCTTGGCCCTCGTCATGCCGACGTACAGGAGCCTTCTTTCCTCGGCCAGCTCCTCGGGGGTTTGCGCCTTCAGATAGGGCAGGAGACCCTCTTCAAGCCCGGCCAGGAAGACCACCGGAAATTCCAGCCCCTTGGCGCCGTGGAGCGTGAGAAGCGAGACGTGGCCCTCCTGTGCGGAGTCGTCGGTGTTGCTGGCGAGGCTGAGCCGGTCCGCGAACTCCTTCGGGTCTTTTCCGGCGGCCGAGGAAATGAATTCGCCTATGTTTTGCACGCGGTCCTCGTCCAGCCCTTCCGTGTAGGAGACGGTCTCCAGGATGTCTTTTATCAGCTCCGCCGCGTCTTTGTGCGCGCCGCCCGATATCTTTTCTATTATGTTTGCAAAGCCTTCCAGTTTGTCCTTCATCGTGGAAGACAGGGTGGTCGTGCGCAAAAGCGCCTTTATGGATGCGTAGAGGGAGATGGCTTTCTTTTTCGAGTGCTGCTCCACCCTGGTCATGGTGGAAGCCCCGATGCCCCTCTGGGGACAATTTATGACCCGCCTCAGGGAGACGTTGTCGTCCCTGTTCAGGACGAGTTTCATATAAGCGGTGATGTCCCTTATCTCTTTTCTCTGGTAAAAACTGATGCCGCCCAGCACCTTGTACGGTACGCCCTCGGACTGCAGATGGTCCTCCAGCGCCCTGGACTGGGTGTTCACCCTGTAAAGGACGGCGAAATTCCCGTAGTCGTAGCTGTTCTTGAGGTAGATCTCCCTTATCGTCTTTACTATATGGCGGGCCTCGTCCTCTTCGGAATCCAGCCAGAAAAAGCTTACGGCCTCTCCGGCCCCCCTGTCCGTCCAGAGCTTTTTAGGGTGGCGCTTGAGGTTCTTGCTTATGACGCTTCCGGAGACGTCAAGGATGTTCTGGGTGCAGCGGTAACTCCTTTCGAGTTTTATCACCCTGGCGCCCGGAAAGTCCGTCTGGAAGCTCATCATGTTGCCTACGTCCGCGCCCCTGAACCGGTAGATGCTCTGGTCGTCGTCTCCGACGGCGAAGATGTTGCCGCGGGAGCCCACCATCAGTTTCAAAAGCCTGTACTGGGCCGCGTTGGTGTCCTGGAACTCGTCCACCAGGACGTGCTCGAAGAGGTTTTGATATTTTTTATGCACGGCCGGGTATTCTTCGAAGAGCCGGATGACGAACGTTATGAGGTCGTCAAAATCGAGGGAATTGCTTTTTTTAAGCTCGTCCTGATACCTCATGTAGACCTTCGCCAGCCTCTCCTCGAAGCCGAAGCCGTCGGAACGGGACAGGAACTCCTCCGGCTTTATGAGGCAGGATTTCAGATAGCTGATCTTCGAGAGCACGCCCCTGTAAAGGGCCTCGTAAAGATTCAGCTCCTTCAGGATGTGCCTTATGAGGGCAAGCTGGTCTCCGTCATCGTAAATGGAGAAATCGGGGCTCCAGCCAAGCTGCCCGATCTCCCTGCGGAGGATCTTTACGCACTGGGAATGAAAGGTCCCTATCCAGCATTGCCTGAAATCCTTGCCCAGCAGGGCGCATATGCGCTCCTTCATCTCGAAGGCCGCCTTGTTCGTGAAGGTGACGGCAAATATCTGGGCGGGCGAGAAATTCCTGGCGAGATGCGCAAACCTGCATGATATGACCCTTGTTTTTCCGCTGCCCGCGCCGGCCAGTATCAGAAGCGGCCCCTCGGCATGATTGATGGCTTCCCTCTGCTCCTGATTGAGTTCCGATAAAATGTTTTTAGACATTATTACCCGCCTTAAATAACATAACAAAATTGCTTGATTTTAATCAACTTTTCCCCGTTAAACCTTTCTTTTTTTGCGAACGTAACCCTTCACGTTTTTCTGCCGCACCCTGCTTATGGCAAGCGATCCGCCGGGAACGTCGTTCGTCACGGTCGTGCCGGCGGCCACGTAAGAGCCCTTCTTCACGGTCACGGGGGCCACGAGCTGGCTGTCGCTTCCTATGAAGCAGCCGTCCTCTATGACTGTCCTCATTTTCCTCGCGCCGTCATAATTGCAGGTTATGGTGCCCGCGCCGATATTCACGGACCTGCCCACCCGGGCGTCCCCTATATATGAGAGGTGCATGGCCTTCGTGCCTTTACCTATTGTTGAATTTTTGATCTCGACGAAATTACCGATTTTCGCGAAAGGATTTATCCGGCTTCCGGGGCGCAGATGCGCAAAAGGCCCGACCTGCGCGTTTTTTCCGACTTCGGAGCTTTCGATCAGGGAAGAATCAAGTATGACCGCCCCCTCCTTGATGACGCTGTCTATTATACGCGCATTGGGGTAGATAATGCATCCTTTTCCCACCGTAGTCGCGCCCTGGAGATGCACGTTCGGGTGAACGACCGCGCCGGGGGCGACCTTTACGCCGTAATCGACAAAGGCCGTTTCCGGGGCGAGGAAGCGCGCCCCTTTTTCGGAGTGCGCGGCGATCAGCCTGCCGCGCATGACGGCCTCCGCAACGCCAAGCTCCCGCAAGTCGTTTACGCCCGCGAATTCCTCCCCGGTGGCTATCGCATAGGCCCCCGCCCTGAGCCCGGCACGGCGGGCGAGGGCAAGGATATCTGTAATGTAATATTCGTTTTTCCGCGGGTTTCGTTTTATCCTTCCCAGGAGTTTCAGGGCCTCCGGCTCAAGCGCGTACAGCCCGCTGTTGACCTCTTTTATCTCTTCATCCCCGGCGGAGAGGTCCGTCTTTTCTACGATCCTCACGGGTGCGCCGTCAAGGTCCCTGCGGACGCGCCCGTAGGAGCCCGGGGCGTCGGTGAGGAAAGAGCCCAGGGAGAGCGCGTTTTTATCCTTAGCGTGCAGCCGGAAGAGTTTTTTCAGCGTGGCCGGCCTTATCAGGGGGAAATCGCCATTCAGGACGATGACACTTCCGCCGAAGCCGGTCCCAAGCTCTTTCACCGCCGTGAGAAGCGCATGGCCGGTGCCGAGTGGTTTTTCCTGGATAGCGAAGAGGATTTTCGCCTTGCCTTTATAAGGGGCAAGGGCGCTTTCGATCCGCTCGTGGGTCCCCGCGCCGGTGACTATGACCGTCACGGCGGGCTTCAGCGCCAGCGCGGCCTCCAGGGCGTAGGCTATCATGGGACGGCCGCAGACCGGATGGAGCACTTTCGGCGTCCCGGATTTCATCCTGGTGCCAAGACCGCCGGCCAGGACCACACAGGCCGGCCCGCGGGCTGTCCCGGGGCCGGGGGCGCTAGCCGGTCTCGATTTTGGACGCATTTTTGGCTTCTCTCATCAGCTTCGGGGTCGCTATCCCTCCGGATAAAACTATCTTCACGCCCTCTTCCACCGGGATGTCCGTGTAAAACACCTCTTTTTCGTTGAACAGGACGATGTCGCCCATGTAGAGGTTGTTGGTGGGTATATAAACGGCCGTAAGGTTCTGGACGGTGCCGTCCTCGTGCCTTTTGACCGTATGCTCCTTTGTGAGGAAACCAAATGCAAAAGCCCCCGCGCGAGGATATTCGACTATCACGAATTTCTTGAACGAGGAGGAATTGGAGAAGGCGTCCATGACCGACTTGATCGGCGAATAGACGCTCTTTAAAATCGGGACCCCCAGGAGGGATTTTTCCACGGCCTGTATCGCTTTTTTGCCGACCACGTTCGTGGAGACCATGCCCAGCATGAATACTATGCCCACCGCCGTGATGAAGCCCAGGCCGTATACCTGCCGCCCGAAAAGGCCCTCGTAAACCGGGTCTACGAAATTGTCCACGGTCTTGAAGACCCAAAGGACGATGAGGACCGAGGCCAGCAGCGGCACGGTCACCATGATGCCGGCGATGAATTTCCTCCTGAAAGTGGCCCTGATGGAGATCATGCCGACGGCCCCCCGGCCCTGCCGCAGGATGCCTCGGGCGCGCCCGGACTCATGAAGATTTTTCCAGCACTTCTTCCGGCATGTCGAAGTTTGAATAGACGTTCTGCACGTCATCGTGGTCTTCCAGCGCCTCGATGAGACGGCCCATCTGCTCTCCCTGGCGCGCGTCGAGGGTAATATAGTTCTTGGGGAGCATGGTGACTTCGGACAGGGACGTTTCGATACCGGACTTCCGGATGGCCTCGTTCACGCCGGCCAGGTCCTCGGGCGCGGTGATGATCTCGTAACTGTCCTCCCTGGGGTCGTTTTTCATGTCGAGTGCGCCGGCCTCCAGGGCGACGCTCATGAGGGTGTCCTCATCGACTGTTTTTTTGCCGGCCAGGATATATCCGCGCTTTTCGAATATCCACGCGACACAGCCGGTCTCCCCGAGCGCGCCATGGTATTTCGACATCAGGTGCCTGATCTCGGATACGGTGCGGTTTTTGTTGTCGGTCAGCGTCTCGATGAGTATGGCCGCGCCCCCGGGACCGTAGCCTTCGTATGTCATCTCTTCATAGCTTGAGCCCGGAAGCTCGCCCGTGCCTTTCTGTATCGCCCGCTTTATGTTTTCCGAAGGCATGTTGACTTCCTTCGCCTTCTCGATGACGGTCTTCAGGCGGGGATTCCCGGCCGGGTCGCCGCCCCCAAGCCTCGCGGCCACGGATATCTCTTTTGCCAGCTTGGAAAAGGCCTTGCCTTTCTTGACGTCCGTAATTGCTTTTTTATGTTTTATCTGCGCCCATTTCGAGTGTCCGGACATGGATGCGACCTTCCCCCTTTTTCAGTTCATACGCGGCAAAAATATCTTAAATTATACCATGAACGGGCCGGTGCGCGTCTTTTTGCCGCCCGTATTCATGGCCCGGGGGGATCATTCCTCCAGCCCGTATTCCCTGATCTTGGTAAGGAGGGTCTTATAGCTTACCCTGAGGGTCTCCGCGGCCCTGGTCTTGTTTCCCCGGGTTTGCCGCAGGGCCTGCCTGATATGCTCCGTCTCCGCGGCCCTCTGCGCCTGCCTGGATATCTCCTCGAGCGGCCGGTCGATACCCGGCTGGCCCGCGCCGGGCCGGCCTGAAATCGTTTGATCGTTAGGGGGCCCCTGGACGGGGGGGCAGGGCGACAGGCACAGGTGCTCCCGTTTGATGCCGTCGCCGTCGCAGAGGATGACGGCGCGTTCGATTGCGTTTTCAAGCTCGCGCACGTTGCCCTTCCAATTGTTGGAGCAGAGCGCCCTGAGGGCCTCTTCAGTGAGGGCGATCTCCCCGCGTTTTATCTCCTGCGAGTATTTTTTCACGAAATACCCGGCCAGAAGCGGGACGTCTTCGGGACGGTCCCTGAGAGGCGGGATTTGAAGGGGGAAGACGTTCAGGCGGTAGTAGAGGTCCTCCCTGAAACGCTTCTCCCGCACTTCTTTTTCCAGGTCCTTGTTGCTGGCGGCCACGACGCGCACGTCTATCTTCATGGGCGCGTTTGCCCCGAGGCGCTCTATCTCGCCCTCCTGGAGGACGCGCAGCAATTTGGCCTGGAGCGAAAGGTCAAGTTCGCCCACCTCGTCCAGAAAGACGGTCCCCATGTGGGCAAGCTCGAACTTTCCCGGCTTGGCGCTGTCCGCGCCTGTAAAGGCCCCTTTTTCATGTCCGAAAAGCTCGTTTTCAAGGAGCCGGTCGGGGATCGCGGCGCAGTTTATGGCCACGAACGGGTAATCTTTCCTCGGCGAAAGGCAGTGGATGGCGCGGGCGAAAAGCTCTTTGCCGGTGCCGGACTCGCCCAGCAGCAGGACGGTGCTTTTCACGGGGGCCACGCGCTTTACCTTCCGGGCCACCTCCTCGATGGCGGGGCTCCTGCCGATGATGACCGGCATGAACTTCGGCCCAAGCTCTTCTTTCAGGATGATGTTCTCGGTCACCAGACGCTGGTTTTCAAGCGCCCTTTTTATGAGCAGGACGAGATGTTCCGTGTCGAAGGGTTTTGTTATGAAATCATAGGCGCCAAGCCTCATGGCCTCCACCGCGCCCTCGACCGAGCCGTACGCGGTCATCACTATGACGGGACGGAGCGTATCGTCCTTCCTCGCGGCCTTCAGCACCTCTGTCCCGCTTTTCCCCGGGAGCTTCAGGTCCGTAAGCACCAGGTCTATCTTTTCTTCTTTCAGTTTTTTGAACGCGGCGCCCGCGCTGCCGGCCGTCACGGCCCGAAACCCCTCGCCCTCCAGGGTCGCCTTAAGCATGTCCGCCATGGATTGCCTGTCCTCGACTATGAGGATGCTCTGCATACGTTTGAAATTATAACCCAAAGGCCGCAGTAAAAGCCCTGGATTGATATATAATTTTGGCGTGCGTGTTTTGGCCGCCATAGACGCGGGCTCGAACGCCGTGCGGCTGCTCGTGGCCGAAGTCGGCTTGGGCGGGGGCGGGAGTTTCCGCAGGGTTAGATATGAACGGAGGACCACGAGGCTCGCTGAAGACATCGAGCGGACCGGAAACCTCTCCTCCGGGAGCATGGAGCGGACGATTGCCGCGCTGAAGGTCTACCGGCGGATGCTTGCCGCTTATCCGGTCTCCGGCATGAGGGCCGTTGGGACGAGCGCGCTCAGGGAGGCGGCAAACGGCGGCCGCTTTATCGGCCGGGTCCTCAAGGAGACCGGTATAAGGCTGGAGGCGATTTCGCATGAAGAGGAGGCAAAGCTTTCGGCCAGGGGGGTCACCGGTTTTCTCAAGCTCCCGGGGCGCGCCTTTATCCTTGATATCGGCGGCGGAAGCACGGAGTGGATGATCGCGGAGGGGGCCGAACTGCTGCGGTCCGGAAGCGTTCCCGTCGGGGTCGTGAAGCTCGCGGGGTTTTTGGCGCGGCGCGGCGAGGGCGGACTGGCGGAGCAGACCGGGGCCGCCGCCCTGAGGCTCAAGGAGGCCGTATGGCCGCTGCCGGCCGGGACGGCGCTTGTGATAACCGGCGGCACGGCCTCCACGGCGGCTTCCATCGACCTTGGCCTGACCCGATACGAACACGAAAAGGTCCACGGGCACGAGATGGGCCTTGAACGGCTCCGCGAGATTTACCGGCGGCTGGCGTCGCTTCCTCCGGAGGAAAGAAAGACCGTGCCGGGACTTGAGCCGGACAGGGCGGACTTG
>JAJYGJ010000186.1 GCA_021790695.1 Nitrospirota bacterium
AAAGACCAGACATGCGGATTTTAGAGCGTATTTTAGTATCAGCAGCATTTACTTAGAAAGCTAAAGTTAGAAGGGGCTATCCAAATTAATCCAAATATTTGAGAATCGCATCCGGCGCGGGTTTCGGGAAAAATCTCATTCTTTTTTGGCGGATGCCGCCCTTTTTTGCGCTATAATCTGGCCATGGAAAAGGAAAAGATATACCGCCCTGACGTGCAGCGCCTGGCCTCCGGCAACGAGCCTGCCGACGGCTATGACGCCTCCGGCGCGGACCTGGCCGGGTTGAGCCTGCCGGCGATGAGTTTCCGCGGGGCCGTGCTGAAAGGGACTGACTTCGAGGACTCGAACCTGGCCGGGTGCGATTTCACCGGGGCCGATCTGACCGGGGCGAACTTAAGCGGCTGCAACCTGACCGGGGCGGTATTCAGGCAGGCCGTCCTTGAAGGCGCGGGCCTGTCCTTTTGCGACGTGGCCGGCTCCGACTTCTCCGGCGCGGACCTGCAAAGGGCTAAATTCCATCTTTCCAACCTGTCGGGGTCAACGGCGGACGGGGCCGATTTCACCGGGGCCGATCTGACCCAGGCGGACTGCGGCGCGTGCCGCTTCCAGTCCGCGAAACTGGCGGGAGTAAACGCCTACGGCGCAAGCTTCGTAAGGGCGGATTTCACGAACGCCGTAGTCGAAAACTGCGAGTTCACGAAGGCGGATTTCACGGCGGCGGTGCTGGCAGGCGCGCATCTTGGCGGAAGCGCTTTTTATAACGCCAACCTGACGGCGGCCGACCTGGAGGGAGCGGACCTGACGGAGGCCAAATTCGACGGGGCGGACATGCACCGGGTAAAAGGCAAGCCCCGCCCGGCATCCATCCAGAGAGGCCCTTAGTCCCCCTCGAACTCCGTGAGGGTGAAGAGCCTGTAATTTTTTGCCTTCAGGCGCTCCTGCCCGCCAACGTCCGGCAGGTTTACGATAAAGGCCATTTCGAAGACCTCGCCGCCCAGCTTCTCGATGAGGGCCGCGGCGCAAAGGGCCGTCCCTCCGGTGGCAAGGAGGTCGTCTATGAGCAACGCCTTCTGGCCCTTCACGATGGCGTCACTGTGGATTTCTATGCTGTCCGAGCCGTATTCAAGCTGGTACTCCTGCGAGACCTTCTCGCCCGGGAGCTTCCCCTTTTTCCTGATCGGAACAAAACCCTTGCCCAACGTATAGGCGAGGGCCCCGCCGAGTATAAAACCCCGCGATTCGATCCCCACTACAACGTCGAATTCATTCGTCCGCCCGATATACCTCTGGGTAAGCCCGTCTATCACCAGCCTGAGACCCACAGCGTCTTTTATCAGCGTGGTTATGTCCCTGAACATTATCCCCTTTTTGGGATAGTCGGGTATGGTCCTTATCCTCGATTTAATGGGCATCCGTCCCTCCGTTGCAGGCGCATCGCCGCCCGTCACAGGTTTTTATCTTCCCGATGGCCGCAAGCAGGAGCCTTTTTACGTTTTCGGCGTTCCTGTTCATGATGTCCACAATCGTCTCCCACGTGACCGGCGCTTCGCCCTCTTTCCAGCAGTCATAGTCCGTGCTCATCGCGATGGACTGATAGCAGATGCCCGCCTCCCGCGCCAGTATCACCTCCGGCACCGTGGACATGTTTATTACGTCGGCGCCCCAGGCGCGGAACATATGCGATTCGGCCCTGGTGGAAAAGCGCGGCCCCTCTATCGTTATGACCGTGCCCCCGTCGTGGTGCCTGAGCTTAAGCTCCCTGGCGGACTTCACCAGTATCCGCCTGAGATCCGCGCAGAAGGGCTCGCTCATGGGGGTGTGTATCACCTTTTCATCGTGAAACGTAAGCGGCCGGTGCTTCGTGTTGTCTATAAACTGGTCCACGAACACCAGGTGGCCGGGTTTTATCCGCTCCCGCAGGGAGCCAACGGCCGTGGTGGCCAGTATGTGGGTGCAGCCGGCCTTCTTCAGGGCATGAATGTTCGCCCGGTAGTTCACGCCAGTGGGATATATGGAGTGGTCCTTGCCGTGCCTTGCAAGTATTACGACATCGGCGCCGTCCAGCTTCCCGATAGTCAGTTTCGAGGAAGGGCTGCCGTAAGGCGTCCTGACCGCCTTTTGGACGGCGTTTTTCAGAAGCCCGGGGTCGTCCAGGCCGGAGCCGCCTATGATGCCTACTTTCACATTCATGTTTTCCCCTTTACGGTCAAATATGAACTAAACGGCGGGCGAAGTCAAGGCCGGGCGTGGTTCTTGTCAAGGCGGGGTCTTCACCCCGGCGCCTGTGCTAAAATACATCAATCCGATGAACAATCGATCTACAAAGCGGGGCGGCATCCATTGAACCTTCTGTGCATCGACGCCAAGACGATATCCGACGCCTGGTTCCAGCTCATCTATAACCTCTTTGACAACTCGTACACCCAGAAAATCCAGCGGGGGTCATTCGAGAAGGAGCAGTACCGGCTCCAGTACCCGGGGATCGCCGTCTTCATCGAGCACCCCTCGGAGGACATCGTCCCCGTGATGCCGCCCGGCTCCAATATCCCCG